>NZ_DVEA01000112.1:0-4585 GCF_015295965.1 Thermoleptolyngbya sp. M55_K2018_002 | reverse complement strand
CCGGAAGTCCCCCTTAATAAGGGGGATTTAGGGGGATCGACTCAAGGCAATCAACGACCCAGAAAGTTTTAAGACACTGCCTAGTCTTTCCTAGTCTTTTTAGTCTAGTGTGCGGCAGCGTGATGCAGCCGTTCACCCAGCCGCAATCGAACCATAAGCAAATTTAATTGTGAATATTGCTGTCTTTTTGTCTGAAAGGCTAGACAGAATGAAAAAGTTTTGGTACACCTGTTCTTTGGGGGTGCAGCTCCAAATCACTCCTCGTCAATTCGCCTTTCCCCAAAGCGCTATGGAACCCTTAACCGAAGTCCAGCAGGAACTCTACGACTGGTTGGTGGAATACATCCGCGAAAATCAGCACGCCCCCTCTATCCGCCAGATGATGCAGGCAATGGGGCTGCGATCGCCCGCGCCGATTCAGAGCCGCCTGGAACATCTGCAAAACAAGGGCTATATCGACTGGACGCGGGGCAAAGCCCGGACGCTGCGCTTGCTCCACGGGGTTACCCAGGGCGTACCGATTCGGGGTGAGGTGTTTGCAGGGGGAGCGCTGGAACCCGCGACGGGCGATACAGAGTTCCTCGACATTTCTGGAATGCAGCTTAAGCCGCAGGATTATGCGCTGCGGGTGACGGGCGACAGCATGATCGAAGCCCTAATTGCCGATGGCGATGTGGTGATTATGCGTCCAGTGAAAGAACCAGACAAGCTCAAGAACGGCACGATTGTTGCAGCGCGGGTTGAAGGAGAAGGCAATACCCTGAAGTATTTCTATCGGCGCGGCAATAAGGTAACGCTGAAGCCCGCCAACTCCAAGTACGACCCCATCGAAAGACCCGCTTCAGATGTGCAAATCCAGGGGATGTTGATTGGCGTTTGGCGAGCTTTTGGTGCTGGGGTTGGCTAAGACCTACTGCCTTCCTGAAGATTTCTGGATCAGCGCCACGCTGCCAGTCGATGTGATAGACAATCGAAAAGGCATAGGACTTACGTAGTTGGATGATCGCAGTTGGACAGTTTCTCGCAGGCTGCGCTCGCGAGAACGTTTTTGCTCGCGAGAAGTTGTCTAAAACCCAGAAATCTTATTGCAAGTGCGTAAGTCCTGAAGCGAATAATCAGGCTGAAGGCTATCCTATGCAGACATGTTGGGACTGGTTCCTTGCGAAAACCCGTGATTTTGGAGCGCCCTTTGGGTTGCCTAGCCTGCCTAGGCTGGGGCCAGCTTCTCAGGGCTGTGCCAAAGTGGGGCGAATGGCAGTGCATGTAGGGGCGATCGCCCTCTCTCTCCTGCTCCTCAGCAGTTGCGCCAGCCCCGACCCCCAGGCTCGCCTTGCTGACACCAAAGAATGTATCGAGTGCGATTTGCAGGGCAAGGCGCTGGCCAATGCGGATCTCAAAAGTGCCAAGCTGAATCGCGCCAATCTCAGCGGCGCTGACCTAAACGGTGCCAATCTCAGCGAGGCGCTGCTCGACACCGCCAACCTCAGCGGCGCAAATCTGAGCAACGCAGACCTCAACCGTGCCGCGCTGCCCTCTGCAAACCTCAGCGGTGCAAATCTCTCCGGTGCCAGTTTGAAGAATGCTTTCTTGCGGAACGCAGACTTTACCAATGCCAATCTCAGCAATGCCGACTTTAGCGGAAGCGACCTCAGCGGGGCCAAGCTAGACGGCGCAACCCAAGACGGCGCTGTTTTTCAGGGCGCAATTCTACCCGATGGGACAGTGCAGCCGTAGTCGGGGCCCGCAGCGGCGTTCCTTGCTTGGATGCCAAAATGGAGCGATCGCCCCGCAGTGCTGACGCACAAACAGAGGAAATTTCAGGCATGGGGTAAAATCCTGACAATGCTCTGCACTATCTGGACTAAGGGTCTGGACTATCTGGACTAAGGGTCTGGGCTATAGAGTCTGGGTTATGGAGTCTGGGCTATTAGTCTGGGCTATTAGTCTGGGCTATTAGTCTGAACCAATAGCCTGGACGCAGACTCGTAAGGGGTTCCAGCAGGAGGTTCCAGAACGAGGTTCCAGAACGACGCACTTGAGCGGGTGATGCCATGCCTCCCAGGTTGCACATTAAATTGCTTGGAGACTTTGCCATCACCGATGAGCGACAGGTTTCGTTGGGCATTGGCAGCGATCGCCAGCAGGCTCTCCTGGCGTATTTGTTGCTGCATCGCCACACACCGCAGCCTCGCCAGCGCCTCGCCTTTCACCTCTGGCCCGATTCCACCGAATCCCAGTCTCGCTCTAACCTGCGAAAGGCCCTTTCCCATCTGCGGCAAGCCCTACCAGAACCAGATACGGTGCTGCTGGCAGATGCCAAAACGCTGCAATGGTCGCCCAGCGCTCCCATTTTTCTGGATGTGGCGGAATTTGAGAATGCGGTAAAGCTTGCTGCCCAAGCGACCGAACCCGACATCGCGCGATCGCACCTAGAAGCTGCCCTATCTCTATACCAGGGCGACCTGCTGCCTGGCTGCACAGATGAGTGGATTGAGCCAGAGCGCGATCGCCTCCAGCAGAGTCACAGGCGGGCATTACAGCAGACTATCGCGCTGTTCAAAGCGCGGCAAGACTATGGCACGGCGATCGCCTATGGTCAGCAGGTATTGCGGAGCGACCCGCTCAACGAAGCCGCCCACGCGACGCTGATGCATCTGCACTGGCTGAATGGCGATCGCGCCAACGCACTCCAGGTCTATCACCACTGTATGACGCTGCTGCGAGAGGAATTGGGCGTTGATCCCGGCCCCACCCTCCGCAAGCTGTATGACCAAATCCTCAACGCAGACGATGAGCCAGTTGGCAGTCTTGCAGGCAGTATCGCAGGCAGTATCGCAGGCAGTATCGCAACGGCTTCTGGGGGCGATCGCCCGCTGGCCAGCGCCGCCCTGCTGTCTCCTGCATCGGCAGCGCAGCAGCCTAGCCCGCTGATTGGGCGAACCCACGAATGGGACACCATCCAGCAGTGGATGGGGGCAGAGAATTCGCCGGATAATGCAGCTTTGGACACCCCTTTGGACACCCTGGGCGATCGCCCGGTACTGCTGCTGACGGGGGAACCGGGCATTGGCAAAACGCGCCTGCTGCAAGCAATCCAGGAGCAGTTTCAGCAGCGGAATCAGTGCGTTCTGTGGGGGCGAGGCTTTGAAGCAGAAATCGTGCGTCCCTATGGCGTATGGATTGATGCGCTGCGTGCGTTTGTGACGAATGCCAACGTGCAAATACCGGAAGATTTGACTTACCTACTCAGTGAGTCGAGTCCTTCATCGCAAAGTTCTGATCGCAGTCCGTCGGATCGCAGCTATCTATTCGACAGTGTGGTTCAGTTTATTTCCACGCTCTGTTCCAGTCAGCGTTCTGTTTTGATTGTTCTGGACGATATTCAATGGATCGATGAAGCATCGTCATCGCTATTGCACTATGCCATTCGGCTGCTGAGTCAGCATTCCGTCTTTTTTGCCTGCACCGCCCGCACCAAAGAGCTAGACGACAACGCAGCCGTACTCCGGGGATTGCAGGCGCTGCGGCGAGAACGGCGCTTGCTGACGTTGGCGCTGCAACCGCTAGAGCCAAAGCAAACGGCGGCGCTGATTCGCAGTGTTTACGCGCTTCCAGATCTGGAGTGGTCGCCAGAGAAAACGCAGCAGGTGTTTATCGACAGCGGCGGCAATCCGCTGTTTGCGCTGGAAATTGCGCGGGCGCTGTCTGCGGGCGAGGCGGCCCACGCCGATAGTTTGGAACTGCTGATTGGCGATCGCCTGCAACGACTAGATGAGTATGCCCGCGAACTGATTCCCTGGGCGGCTGCGCTAGGTCGAACCTTTGACCCCACCACGCTGTCTGAGATTGCCGATGCGCCGCTGTCTAAGCTGCTGACGGGTATCGAGCAGCTAGAGCGGGAAAGCCTGATTCGAGCCAGCGCGTCCCACGGGCAGGAAATGCGCTACGACTTTGCCCATGACATCGTGCGGCAGGTGGCCTATCGGCAACTGTCGGAACCCCGTCGTCGCTTGCTGCATCTCCAGATTTCCCAAAAGCTGCACCAGCGGGCAGGTCAAGACCCGTCTCTGGCGGCAGAGATTGCTCATCATGCTGCGCTGGGGGGCGATCGCGCTTTGGCGGCGGCGGCCTGTTTGGCGGCGGCCAATGATTCGCTCAAGCTGTTTGCCTATGCCGAAGCCGCAGAACTTGCTCTACGCGGGATTCAGCATTGTCAGGTGCTTGATCAGCGCACCCGCGTTCGGCTGCATATCGAACTGCTGCAAGTGCTGGTGTTTGCCGGAGTTTCTGCTGAGCAGGTGGCTCCGCTGGAGGCAGAAGCGCAGGACGTGGTGCAAGAAGCGCATCGGCTGGGGCTATCGGAAGCGGAGATGGCTGGACTAGAAGTGCTGATGATTCTAAACTTTCAGTACAGCAATCTTGCCCATATGCAGCAACATTCTGAGCGAATCGTGGAAATTGGGCGGACAGCCAATCCCAGGATGATGGCCCACGCCCTCGCGTCGAGTGGCTCCTGTTTGGCGGAAGTGGGGCGGGAGATGGCGCGGGCAGTTGCTGCCGCCCCTGGGGGATTTGTAAAGATAAG
>NZ_DVEA01000320.1:0-4587 GCF_015295965.1 Thermoleptolyngbya sp. M55_K2018_002 | reverse complement strand
AGAGGGCGATCGCCCCGTTTGTCCGGGCAGTGGCGACAGGCTGAAGGAGGACCCCGGCGCAGGCTGCGGCAGCGTCGTAGATGAATCTGAAAACGTGGGCAATTCTAGATTTGGCTGGGCAAAACTAGGAACGCGGCTCAATTCCTCCGGCGTGAGTTGCACCAGCGACACGGGCCGCTGCACCTGCCGCTCGGTCGGCAGCTTTTGCCCCGGCAAAAACGGCAAAAACGCCCACAGCAATAGATGCGCCCCCACTGAAGCCAGCGCCGCCCAGAACAGCGGCTCCTGCGACCACCGTTGTAGCCAATTTTCGGGATAGGGTTCAGCAGAGTAATAGGTCATACGCGCTTCGTCGAAAGCCTCTGAAATTTTAGCGTAGGGAGGTCGGAGCGGGGGTCGGCAATCGCTGATCTCCGTTACACTTCTCTCCGCCGCACTTCACCAACAACAGCGAAAAATAGGGCAGCTTTAGCGAAGGGCGATCGCGCAAGTCGGCATGGATCACCTGCGTTGGCTGGCTGGCCCGCTCGACCACATAACTGTGCTGAAGCAGACCGCGCCGCTCCAGCACAGGCCAGACTTGTTCGTACACTGAACTCACTTTCATTAAAACCAATACATCCGCCGTATCCAGCGCCGTTTCCAAATCTGCAACGGTGTATAAAGCGGGCAACACCACCAGCCGCTCGGCCCGCACAGTCAGCGGCAGACCCAGCGCCGCCGCCGCCGCCATTGGAGAGCAGATGCCAGGAATCGTCTCTACCTGCGCTTCGGGATGTTGCTGCATCACGGTCTGCGCCAAATAGGTAAAGGTGCTATAGAAGCTGACATCGCCTTCCGACACAAACACCACGTCGTCGCCCTGCTGCAAATAGTTCCAGACCTGTGCCGCAGCCGTTTCCCAGGCTTGCCTCAGGGTCGCCTCCTCCTGCACATAGGGAAAGTCCAGCGCCAACTGCACCTGGTCTGGCCGAAGCCACTGCGCCACAATCTGCTGCACCACGCCCTGCTTGCCCCCTAGCCCTGCCGGAAACGCCACCACAGGCGACGACTGCAACAGCCGCAGCCCTTTCACAGAAATGAGTTCTGGGTCGCCGGGGCCAGCGCCCACGCCGTAGAGAGTGCCTGTCATAAAGGAGATTGGGAGTTGGGGAGGGGGTGAGATGATGGGGGAGGAAACAGAGGAGAGCCTGCTGTTCTCAACGCGACTCTCTCCCTATCATGCTATCCAGCATGACGCTTCGTTTTATTTCCCTGACCCACTAGATCTCCTACTGCCAGGCTTCCGCATGACCCTCACTCACTATCCCTATCCCTCCGGTCGTCGCGTCATTATGGGGCAGCGATGCGCGATGGCGACGAGTCAGCCGCTAGCCACGATGGCGGGGGCAGAGATGCTCTGGGCAGGGGGCAATGCGGTGGATGCGGCGCTGGCAATGGCGATCGCCCTGACGGTCGTAGAACCCACCTCCAACGGCATTGGGTCGGATGCGTTTGCGCTGGTGTGGGACGGGCAACTACACGGACTGAATGCGTCGGGGCGGAGTCCGCAGGGGTTGGTGCGGGCGGCGTTTGGTGATTTGGCAGAGATTCCCCTATGCGACTGGCGGGCGGTGACAGTGCCGGGGGCGGTGTCGGGCTGGCGATCGCTCTGGCAGCGGTGGGGCAAGCTGCCCTTTGAGCAATTGTTTGAACCTGCGATTCGCTATGCGGAGCAGGGCTTTCCGGTGTCGCCAGAAACCGCGCGGGCCTGGAAGCGGGCAGAGCGGGTGTTTTTGCCGCTGCAAGGCCAGGAATTTGAACCGTTTCAGCAGGTATTCTTTCCGGGCGATCGCGCTCCCAGAGCGGGCGAAATCTGGCGCAGCGAGGGCCATGCCAGAACCCTGCGGGCGATCGCTCAGTCCGGCGGCGAGGCATTTTACACTGGCGAGTTGGCCCAGACCCTCACCCGCTTTGCTGCCAGCACGGGCGGATTTTTGACGCTGGCAGATCTGGAAAGTCATACCGCCGACTGGGTTACGCCGATTTCGACGACCTACCGCGACCTGACGGTGTGGGAACTGCCGCCCAACGGCCAGGGCATCGCCGCGCTGATGGCGCTCAACATTCTAGAAGGGGTTGACCTGGGGCGCTATCCCCGCGACTCGGCCGACAGTTTCCATTGGCAAATCGAAGCGATGAAGCTGGCCTTTGCCGATGCCTATCGCTATGTTGCCGACCCCCACAGTCTGGAATTTGACCCGGCGCGGCTGCTGGACAAGGGCTACGCGGGCGATCGCCGTTCCCTCATTGCCGACACCGCCCTGCCCCTGGCAAAACCCGGCATCCCCAAAGGCGGCACGGTGTTTCTCGTGGCTGCGGAACCCGACCTGATGGTGTCCTTCATCCAGTCCAACTACGAAGGCTTTGGCAGCGGCATTTTGATCCCCGATACAGGCATTGCCCTGCACAATCGCGGCGCGGGCTTCACGCTGGAACCAGGACACCCCAATGAATACGCCCCCGCAAAGCGCCCGTTTCACACGATTATTCCCGGCTTTTTGACCCGCAATGGGCAACCGCTAGGCCCCTTCGGCGTGATGGGCGCACCCATGCAGCCCCAGGGCCATGTGCAGGTGGTGGTGAACTTGACCGACTACGGCATGAATCCCCAAGCGGCGCTAGATGCCCCCCGCTGGCGCTTTCGCCAGGGCAATCGGGTGCTGCTGGAACAGGCCGTGCCGCCCGCTGTGGTGCGAGCGCTGGGCGATCGCCATCACGCCATTCAGGTCAGCGCCGAAGTCAGCCAGTTTGGTAAAGGGCAAATTATCTTGAAGCACGGCAGCACCCTGATCGCCGCCACGGAACCCAGGGCAGATGGCGTGGCGATCGCCCTTTAGGAAGAAGGGAGAGGAAAAAACAAAGAACGAAGAGCGAAGAGCGAAGAGCGAAGAACGAAGAGCGAAAAGGGTTGGGGCATTTCCGTCTGTCCATCGCCTCTGCAATTCACGTTATGATGCAAGTACAAGCTTAAAGTTTTGTAAACGACTGCGCTTGGGCAGCCACCCGCGATTATCTCAGGAGGCGACTGTACTGGAGAACCAGCGCCATCGTCACAGGTTGGCAAAAGTGCTAACTATCTGGTAGCTAGCCGGCCGGTCGTTGCTCAGCTTTCCTAGCCCGTCCCTCCACTCCTACCCTTAACGCGCCTTGACTCCAGCCATCAAGCCTTCCCAACGCCCAACCCTGCCCACTGCCTGGCACGCCCTAAATCCGCTCTGGCAGGGTGGAGAAGATGTCGTGCAAAAAGGCTTGCCCCATCACCAACTGGCTCCGGCGTGGCAAATGCTGCTGCTGGGAGACGGTTCCCCCACCCGCCACTTGCAATTGCTAACGGGAGAACCGACTGAGGTAGACGTGATTGATATGTCGCTAGTGGGCATGGACCCGGACTATGCGCCGGAGCAGCTTTCCGTCGTGCCGGGGCCGAGGGTGCGGCGGCAGGTGTGGCTCCGCACGGCTTCGGGGCAGCGCCTCGCCTATGCTACGTCCTGGTGGAACGCTGAGCATGTGGATGAATATCTGCAAAATCGTTCGCTGGGAATTTGGGTCAACCTGACGAGGCTCCGCACCGAGCTATACCGAGATGTGCAGGGGATTTATTACGGGCATTCGTCGAGTTTGGAACTGGCGTTTGGCGAAGCGGGGCCGTTTTGGGGGCGGCACTATCTTTTCTGGCATCACGGACACCCGATTACGCTGATTTACGAAGTGTTTTCGCCCTATCTCAGGCAATACCTGGGCCCGGTGCGCCATGTTTAACTGCCATATTTAACTTTGGATCGGCATAGCAAGGCTGTTGCTGTTATACGTCCCCAAGCCAGCCCTTAGGCTAGAAGAAGCGCGATCGCCATCAGAAGGCCGTCCAGCAGAATTTCACCCCGCAAAACGGAAGGGATTGCAAATCGAACTGTTTCTCTCCGCAATGTTTCAGTTGCGGAGGGATTGCTCATCCCGTTAGGTTTGCAGATAATCCTGTCGCTTTTGGCGAAGGTTTCTGACTAAAAAATCTGGCTACCAAAGAAAAATAAATCCTTAACCTTTCTGGCTCAGCGATACAAATCTGGGTGACTGAGCGCATCCTTAAGTAGTAAGTAAGAAGGACGGTTTTGCGTCGTATGTGCATCGTGTATGTGGCGACACCTTGCACAACTCTTTTATCCCAGCCTTATCTGTCATGATGATGCCTGATCAGTCGCGGCGCTTACTTCCTGAGACAGATGTTTCCTGTAGCGTAGACGAAAGACAAAATACTGAAAGCTTTGATGAAATAGAGCCGACCATAGAGCCGCCTACAGAGCCGACTACAAAACTGGATCAAGGGATAGAAGCGCTGCATCGCTTAGCGGCTTCGTTTGACCCACAAAGCTGGATTCTGAAAATTCAACCCGAAGAGATTGCTGCTCACCTGCGCTGTTTTCTTCAGCAGGTTTGTGAAGCGGGCGAGTGGACGTTGGGAGTCTGCTGGTTTCCCCATGACTCGTTAGCACGGCTGGGATGGGCGGCGAGCTGGATCAATCCGCTGGCAGCGCTAGACTGGACAGTGGA
>NZ_DVEA01000309.1:0-26518 GCF_015295965.1 Thermoleptolyngbya sp. M55_K2018_002 | reverse complement strand
AAGCTCCCTTCCCAGCGACACGGCGATCGCCCCCGTCCAAACAACGCCCATTGACTGGCGGCTGGCCGGCCGCGCCCAAAAGTGGTCGCCGCTGCCGATGGTGGATCGGGCGGGCCTGTGGGCGCTGGGCCTAGGAACGGCGATCGCCCTGTTTGGCTTGCTGCGGGGGCTGCTGCTGGCGGCGTTTTGGCTATTTAACCACACGATTGCCCGCATCACATTTCCGGTTGACCTTCGGTATTACAGCATTTACCGCGATCCGGCGGCGCTGGTGCTGCTCGGTCTGCTGGGTCTGGCGATCGCCCTACCCTGGCTGATGACGCTGCTGCTGCGTCGAACCTACCAGATGCAGCCGCTGGCAGTGGACACCCTAGAACAAGCCAGCCCCGAAGCCGCCCGCGTGCTAAAGCGAGTCTTTGGCCAACAGCAGCACCCCCTGCCCAAGCTGGAACTATTGCCCACAGACGCGCCGCTGCTGCTGACCTACGGATCGCTGCCTCGCCTGTCGCATTTGGTTCTCAGTCGTGGGCTGTTGGCGCAGCTTCGGGATGACGAGATTGCGGCGCTGGTGGCCGGGGAAATCGGGCATTTGCAACACTGGACCGCAGGCGTGATGTCGCTGGTAACACTGGTGGGGCTGCTGCCCTATCTGCTGTATCGGGCGCTGGGGCAGTGGGGCGATTCCCAGCGCAATGCCGGGCTACGCGCTCTGGCGATGGCCGGTTCCCTGCTGGGCTACGGACTTTTCTGGCTATGTCGAGCCGTGGGGCTGTGGTTTTCGCGGCGGCGACTGTTCTACAGCGATCGCGCCTCCTCTAACCTGACGGGCAACCCCAACGCCCTCAGCCGCGCCCTGCTGAAATGTAGCCTGGGCCTGTCGCAGGCCGTGT
The DNA here is from genome assembly GCF_015295965.1 of Thermoleptolyngbya sp. M55_K2018_002. Taxonomy (NCBI): domain Bacteria; kingdom Bacillati; phylum Cyanobacteriota; class Cyanophyceae; order Oculatellales; family Oculatellaceae; genus Thermoleptolyngbya; species Thermoleptolyngbya sp. M55_K2018_002. Next base: position 25,628 of record NZ_DVEA01000309.1, on the reverse strand, counting down.
CCCAGCAGCGCCAGACTAGCCCGCTGCTAGAAAGCCTGGAACTGCTCATGCCCGTTGGGATCAAAACGTCCCTCATGCTGGGCAGCCTCTACGCCCAGCATCCCAGCCCCGACCTGCTCCAGTGGGATTGCCAAAATCCCCACCGCCACTGGCTCTCGGTCAGCAATGCCCATCCCCCCTTGGGCGATCGCCTCCAGCACCTCAGCCGCTATGCCCAGCACTGGCGATTGTTCCCAGAACTCGACCTGCCGCCCGCTGCCCCGCCTCGTCTGTCCTGGAAGGAACGTCGTCCTTTGCTGCTGCAAGCCTCGCCATACCTGGGGCTGGGCATTGGGCTGGCGATCGCGCTCTTCCTCTGGCTGATCGGCGGAGTTGCCACTCAGTTCAACTGGCGCGGGCTGACCTGGATGTGGGGCGATCGCACGCTGCTGCTGGGCTGCGGGCTGCTGGGCTTTAGCTTCGGCACGTTCGTCCGCATCAATTCCTTCTTCCGCGACATTCCCCGCACGGCTCCCACCGACCTGTCTCTGATAGAACTGATGCAGCCCCCTGCTCCAATTCCCTTACCCGGCCAACCGCTGCGCCTGCGGGGAACGCTGCTGGGTCAGCGCGGCATCTGCGCCCTGCCCAGCCAGGACTTGCTGCTCCAGTGCGAAATGGGGCTAATCCGGCTGCACCACACACATCGCCTTGGCCCGCTGGGCAGCCTCCTCGCACCCGGTCGCCACCCCAGCGGCTTGATCGGCCGCCCCGTCACGGTTACAGGCTGGTTTCGCCGGGGCGCAACACCCTGGATCGACGTAGAAACAATTCAAACGACGCAGGGCGCAGTTTGCCGCAGCGAACACCCCCTCTGGTCTACGCTCGTGGCGATCGCCGCTGCGCTCTGGGGCTTCTATGTCATCCTGACGGGCTTTTAGGATTTTGGGTTTTAGATTTTGGGTTTTGGGTTATAGCTTTTCTGAGCCACTGTTTAACCTGTTGTGAAACTGTGAAACTGTTGTAAATGCTATATCGCAGAACGAGTGCCCTTATTCTGCACTGCCGGATTCTGCCTTGACCAGCGGGGCAGGGGCGATCGCCACTGGAGGCACGCAGGAACCGGGCACACCGCTGGCGGCCAGCAGTTCGGCCACCGTGGCGCAGCGCATGGGCAGCCCGTAGGTGCTGGGGTTGACGAAGTGCTGATGGGTAAAGTGTCGATAGCTCAGACAGAAGCGATCCCAGGCGGCCATCTGGATGCGGAAAAGGATAATGAGGAGATCGATCAGCCGACGAGTCAGCGGAATACGGAAATAGATGCGCCTGCCCAGGTAGGCGCTCATGTCGGCGATCGCCCGGTTCACCGTGATTGGCTCGCTGCCCAGCACCAGTTCGCGCCGATTCGCAAAGCAATCCGTCCCAGAATCGCCCAGTTCTGGCGGGTGTTCTACAAGATAGGCGACGACTTGGGCAATATCCTGCGCGTGGATAAAGTGAAAACTGCCGTCGAGCTTGAGGAAGCGCAGCAGCCCGATCCATTTTGTGACCTCGGTAATGCCGCCGGAGAGGTGCGAGTAGGGCTTGGTGTCATCGCCACCAAAGACCAGTGTGGGGAAGACGGTGGTAATTTGGGGGGCGATCGCCAGCTTAGATAGCCGCTGATGGCAGGCGTATTTGGCGCGGATGTAATCAGTGCCGATTTCGCCCGCCTGCTTGAGCGGCTCCAAAATGCTGGCAGTGGAAAAATAGATGACCTGTTCACACACATCCGGATCGAGCAGGTTCATCAACCGGATGGTTTTAATCACGTTTACGTCAAATACGTCCTGCGCCCCGCCCCACACGGCAGCAGTGAGGATTGCTACGTTAATGGTTTTCAGCAGCTTATTCTGCTGCTCGATCTGGCGCATGTCTCCCACGATCAGGTGGATTCCCGGCCGCGTGTCCACACTCAGCCGAAACTTCTGCGGGTTTCGCACCAGCAGAAACAGTTCGTGCTGCGTCTGATGAATCAGCGCGTCAGCAATGTAGTGCCCAACGCAGCCGCTCGCGCCCGTAAGGAGGATTCGCTTCGGAGTCATGTGTGGGGGTGGCGGAGTGAAGAAACGAAGTAAAAACCTGGGCACAATGTACCCAGGCGTTCACTCTACAAAGGCCGCTAGGCGATCGCCAGCAGTTTGTCAGCCTGCTTGGCGGTTTCAAAGAAGAAGGCGGCGTTTTCTTCGGGCGTGCCCGGAAGGATGCCGTGGCCCAGATTGAGAATATGCCCCTGATTTCCGGCTTTGCGGATGGTGTCGAGAATGCGATCGCGGATGAAGGCTTGCGACCCAAACAGCGCACAGGGGTCGATATTGCCCTGCACTCCTACGGCTGGCCCCAGGCGGCGACGCGCTTCGGCCATATCTACCGTCCAATCTACGCTGACGATATCCACGCCCGATTGTGCCATGCGCTCTAGCAATCCGGCGCTGCCGTTGATATAGAGAATCATCGGCGTGTCGGGATATTTGACCTTCACCTGGCGCACGACCTGCTGCTGGTAGGGCAGGGCAAACTGGTCATAGTCCTGCGGGCTAAGGTGACCCGCCCAAGAGTCAAACATCTGCACCACCTGTGCGCCGTTTTCGATTTGATAGCAGACGTAGGTGGCGATCGCATCTGCCAGCTTGCTCAAGAACTGATGCAAAATCGCAGGCTCCGTAAACGCCATGCTCTTGATAATGGTGTAATCCTTCGAGCCTTTGCCCTCGATGGAATAGGCCGCCAGCGTCCACGGAGCGCCGACGAAGCCCAGCACTGCCGCCTCGTTGCCCACCTCCTGCCGCAGCGTCCGCAGAATCTTGCCGACGAAGCTTAGATGCTGTTCGGGGTCGAGTTCATGAACCGCATCGACCTGCGCCTGGGTGCGAATGGGCGGATCGATGATGGGGCCGCGGCTTTCGATGATGTCGAAGGGGATACCAATCCCTGGTAGCGGCGTGAGAATATCGGAAAACAGAATCACCCCATCGGGACGAAAAGCCCGCCAAGGCTGGAGCGAAATTTCTACCGCCAGATCAACCGTTTCCGAACGCTCACGGAAGGAGGGGTATTTGTCGCGCAAATCCCGATAGATCTTCATGTAGCGCCCGGCCTGGCGCATCATCCACACGGGCGGGCGGTCTAACACCTCTCCACGCGCAGCCCGAAGCAAGTATGGCACCTGGGTTGATCCTGTCATTGAAACGTCTCTCTTTTAAAGGGGTTAGGGATTGGGGTTTGGGGACTAGCGCTGTCGCTCCGCATGGCTGGCGCGAGGGTAAGAAAACCAAGCAAATGGCGAGGTTAGCCATTAAAAAAGAGCCTGGAATATAGGAGCCTGGATGAACGTGCTCTGGTTGACTCGATTCACTCGACAAGATTCACTCGACAAGTGAACTGGCCAGAGCGTCTTTTCGTCAAGCACAAACTCCGGCAGGTCAGTCACACACAACTGAGCGGTAACGTCTGATTATACGCGATCGCGCACCCCAAAAATCCCTTTTCCACGCTGCACAAAGCAAAGCAAATCTCTCCTTAGGAAAGGCGTTTCAGAGAAAATTTGAACGCATAATTTGATGCAAATCTGCTCCGAAATTCGCAAAAATTAACGATGAACCCTTAGGACTATAGTGTCCAAAACGCAGGGCAAATGTCCAGTTTTGCACTGGAGGGCGATCGCCCTTTGCATTGCTCCTCAAATTTCCCTTTGACCAGTTAGACGAATAGTAAAAAGACGCAAAAAGACGGGCGATCGCCCAAGCCGAGTCATCAAAACAGAATTCGAGATGACACAGAAGATCCAAAGCTAAACGCCCTTTGGATCACGCCAGCCGGATGCAAACAGGACGAAAGCCGGATGCAGCCGTGAATCCTGCTAGAAGCAAGCAAGCAAAACACCTCTGAGTGCAAAATTCGCATCCAGAGGCGTTTTGAAGGCAAACCTGAGAACTGTAAATCCGAGAAATACCGTGAGAAATACCGTGAGAAATGCAGTGGCGAACCCGAACCGTGAGGACCGAAGTCGTGCAGCAAAACCTAGGCAGTGTCTTAAAACTTTCTAGGCCATTGACTGCCTCGAGTCGATCCCCCCCTAATCCCCCTTAAAAAGGGGGGTTAGGGGGGATCGCCTTTAAGGGGGGCTAGAGGGGATCAACGGGTTTTAGCACGCCCTAGCCGAAACGACCGCTCACGTAGTCCTGCGTGGCAACCTGCTGGGGGTTGTTGAAGATTTGCTGAGTCGGTGCATATTCCACCAAGTAGCCCATCTTGCCGCCCTTTTCAGTGGCCTGCGCGTTAAAGAAGGCCGTCATATCCGACACGCGAGAAGCCTGCTGCATATTGTGCGTCACGATGATAATCGTGTAGTCCTGCTTCAGTTCTTGCATCAGTTCCTCAACCCGCAGCGTCGAGATCGGGTCTAGCGCCGAACAGGGTTCGTCCATCAGCAGCACTTCTGGCTCGATGGCGATCGCCCGCGCAATGCAAAGCCGCTGCTGCTGTCCACCCGACAGCGACAGACCGCTTTCCTTCAGCTTGTCCTTCACCTCGTCCCACAGCGCCGCCGACCGCAGAGAGCGCTCCACCAGCGTATCCATGTCCCCCTTGTAGCCATTGATCCGGGCCCCAAAGGCAATATTTTCGTAAATCGACTTCGGGAAGGGGTTGGGCTTCTGGAACACCATCCCAATCCGACGACGCAGTTCAATCGGGTCAACGCTGGGGTCATAGATATCCACACCGTGATAGGTGATCTTGCCCTCGATGTGGGCCCCCGGAATCAGGTCGTTCAAGCGATTAAAGCAGCGCAAAACCGTGCTTTTGCCGCAACCCGACGGGCCAATAAACGCCGTAATCTTGCGGTCGGGAATGTCCATGTACACGTCCTTCACAGCCATCACAGGGCCGTAGAAATAGGACGTTTTTTCGACCCTAAAGGCAGTGCCCGTATCGACAGAAGAACTCACTTGCATGAATAACCTACCTCAAATAACAAATGCAGCAGTTAGAGAACGACCGTTGGGGCAATGGCAACTAGGCGATCGCCCCCATCCCAAGAACCTAAAACTTGCGCTGAAACCTATTTCGCAAATAAATCGCAACGGAGTTCATCAGCAGCAACAGCGCCATCAGCACGATAATCCCGGCTGCTGAGTTGATATGAAACGGCTTCTGAGGGCGAGACACCCAGTTGTAAATCTGAATCGGCAGCGCCGTGAACGGATCTTTCCAGGACTCTGGCAAGAACGAAATAAACGTCAGCGCCCCAATCGTAATTAGCGCAGCCGTTTCGCCAATCGCACGAGACAGCGCCAAAATCGTCCCTGTCAAAATCCCCGGAAAAGCCTGAGGCAAAATCTGGTCCCGCACCACCTGCCAGCGCGTTGCCCCCAGCGCAAAGCCCGCCAACCGGAGACTATCGGGCACCGTCCTCAGCGCCTCGCGAGTGGACACAATGATCACCGGCAACACCAGCAGCGCCAGCGTCAGTCCGCCCGCCAACAAGCTGCGTCCGCCCGTAATCGGCTCCATCAAGCGCACAAACGCCGCCAATCCCAACAGCCCGTAAATAATCGAAGGCACACCCGCAAGGTTGGAGATATTAATCTCGATGAAGTTTGCAAGCCAGCCATCCGAGACAAACTCTTCCAAAAAGATGCCTGCGCCGATGCCAATTGGAAAAGAAAAGAGCGCAACAATAAACAGCAGGTAAATCGACCCCACCAGCGCCGATAGCAGACCCGCTTCCTCGGCACGACGCGAGGGAAAGCTGGTAAGAAACTGCCAATTCAAGCGGGGCAGACCATCCGTCAGCACGTCAATTAGCAGAATCACCAGCACCAGCAGCGAAATTGCAATAGCCGCTAAAGCTGCAATCCTAAAAATCCTGTCCCAGCGATAGCGCTGTGCCATTGCGGGCTGAAACTGGCTCTCTCTCGCTGGCGAAAAGTCGCCCGAAATCTGAGGATTTTGAACTGTCATTCGTACTTCTCCCGGAAACGACGGACGACCCAGAAACTAAGAATGTTGAGCGCTAGGGTCATCAGGAACAAGGTCATCCCAACCGCAAAGATAGATCTGTAAGCCAGCGACCCCGCAGGCGTGTCTCCCAAGCTGACCTGCACGATAAACGCCGTCATCGTCATCACAGGTACCAGCGGGTTAAAGCCCAACGTCGGGTTTTGTCCGGCTGCCAGCGACACAATCATCGTTTCACCAATGGCGCGGGACACTGCCAAAATGAACGACGCCACAATGCCCGACAGCGCTGCGGGAACCACAACCGACGTAATCGTCTCGCGCTTGGTCGCGCCAATGGCATAGGCCCCTTGACGCAGGCTATTCGGCACCGAATAAATCGCGTCTTCGCTTAGTGAGGCAACCAGGGGAATAATCGAAACGCCCAGAATCAGACCTGCGCTGAGTGCGTTAAAGCCCTGTAGGCCGGGGATAAATCGTTGTAAAAACGGGGTCACCGTGAGCAGCGCAAAATAACCAAACACCACGCTGGGCACACCTGCCAGAATCTCCAGCGCAGGCTTCAGCCACTTCCGAATCTTAGGATTGGCATACTCACTTAAATAAATCGCCGCCAGCAGCCCCAAGGGCAACGCTACCAAAATTGCAATCCCCGTCGTCAGCAGCGTGGCGCTAACCAGCACCCAAATGCCGTACTGAGCGTTGGAAAATAGAGGAGTCCACTGGCGATCCGTCAAAAACCGCCAGAGCGGAACCTCCTGGAAAAACTCAAAAGTTTCAAAAATAAGGGTTAGAACAATACCAAAAGTCGTCACCACGGAAATCAGCGCAAAAGCGCCGAAGATAAATTTCACAATACCTTCGGTTCTTTTGCTGCGCTGGCGATTTGGCTGCCAAAGCCCGGATGATTGTTCGCTGGGTAAGCCGCTATTCATGCCAGATAGCCTGTAAAGAGAACAAAGGACACCAATCCAAAAAACAGATACGCCGACAACTGCTGATAAATAGCCAGGGATACCCCACGCAACTGCTTGATGCGAAATGAGAAGCTAGACACCTCAAGAGGCATCCTGGGTTAACCGCCTTATCGCAAAACTCAATCACATGCAGCACTACTCAGCGAGTTACGCAGGGAGCTACAAAACTTCTGTCTTCCAGAGTGGCACATACCTCACCACGTCAGGAAATGCTGCATATCGAGATATTCTAATAAGCCCTCTTATTTTTCTAAGGTTCCCTAAGCTACGTCGCAGGGTAAGAAATCAGCTAATGGCTGGGGTAGCCACTCAGAACACTAAGCGCTACCCCAATCCAACAATCAGGCGAATAGAGTCCGGGTGACCTATTCCTTCTTCAGCAGGTCAACCAACTTCAGACCCACTGCGGAACCGCCCTCAAACACGCTGCCAGTCTTGCGCTGTTCGATCCGTGCCTCAGCCAGATCTTCGATCTCACGAGGTAGAGGCACGTAACCGACTTCAGAGATGAGCGATGCGTTGGAAGCATCAATCTGATAAAGCGCAAAAGCACGTACCGCCGGGTTGTCCAGCGAGGTCGTCTTAACGTAGAAGAACTCGGGGCGCGACAGCGGAACGTAGCTGCCGTCGGCAATTGTTTCTGGGCTAGGAGCAACGCAGCCATTGCCTCCATCAATCTCGACTAGCTTCAGACGATCCTTATTCTCTTCGTAGTAGGCAAAGCCAAAGAAGCCTAGACCACCTGCGTCAGAAGCCACACCTTGCACAATCACGTTGTCGTCTTCGCTGGCGGTGAAGTCGCCCCGGCTTTCACCTTCTTTGCCAACGACGGCAGCGGTGAAATAGTCATAGGTGCCGGAGTCGGTTCCAGGCCCATAGAGTCCTAGAGGGGTGTTGGGGAAATCGGGGCGAATCTGGTTCCAGTTGCGGATGGTGCCCTGAGCGGCGGGTTCCCACATTTTCTTCAGCTCGTCTACAGTCAAGCAGGTAGCGAACTCATTGCCAGGATTGACCACCACTGAGAGACCGTCATAGGCGATGGGCACTTCGACGTATTCGATGCCATTTTGCTTGCAGAGCTCAATCTCTTCTGCCTTGATGGGGCGGGAAGCATTGGAGATGTCAGTTTCACCCGCACAGAACTTCTTGAAGCCGCCGCCCGTGCCAGACACGCCGACCGTGACGCGAACGCCGGGGTTTGCTTTCATGAATTCTTCTGCCATCGCTTCGGAGATGGGGAAGACGGTGCTGGAACCATCAACCAGCACGCTGCCCGTCAAATCAGAAGTGCCGCCACCTGCTGCGGGGCTTTGTGCAGTAGTGGTGCCGCTGCCCGTTGTGGTGGTGCCGCCACAGGCAACTGCGAGTGCCAAAGAAGCGGCCGTCAGAGCGGCCAGAGTGGCAGAACGCTTGGAACGAAGATTGAATGCCATATCCAGAGATTCCTGTAGGGTTTGTTTCTGTCAAACGTTGGCATTCTACAGTTTCATCGTAAAGAAGAGGTTAAGTTTGTCCGAAAAAGTGTATCCCAGATGACTGAAATTCCCTGTTAAGCAGACGGATGCGGCCTGATGGTGGCGATCGCCCCTCGATGAATCCCTTACAGCATAGACGTTTCAAGTCCCCAGCAACGGCTACCTAAATTGCATTGCGAAAACTTCCTAAAGTCTTCTTGCGCTAGGTCATGAAATCGCCATTAGGCTTCCAATCTCTCCTGATTACTAATTTTCTTTTTACCGAAAGCGGCGGCGACGACCAAAGAAACGCCACACTTTATAAGCTGCAAAGCACAGAAGACCCAGGATGACAATTCCGGTGAGCAGTGGAATCAGGATTGCCATCACTGAAATGACAGACGACGTGAATAGCTCCATCGTGGAGAGGGCTGGGTTGGCAATACCGCCCGTGGTGGCCGTAGACGTGAGGCGGGCCACGTCGGTCATGCCCTTGGTGAGTCCGGCGGCTCCGGCTCCGGCGATGATGGCCAGCGTCCACTGGAGAAAGGGGCTGATATCGACCAGGGTAGAGGCCGTCAGCACGGCTCCAGCGACAAGGGCGGCAGGCGTGGTGATCAGATCCAGAATTTCGTCCACCCAAGGGATGTAGTAGCCCGCAATCTCTACCCCAGTGGCCACGGCAAAGGCCGTGATGGCGACTGGAGAGCCGATCCACTCAAAGCCCTGAGCGGGTGTCATATGCCCGGTAGCAGTGGCAATACTCATGACCAAGAATGGGACAAATAGCCGAAACCCGGTGGCCGCGCTAAGGCTAACGCCTGCCAGCAAGCTAATCAAAGTTTCCAAAGAGTCCTCCAGCCCTGAACCAGGGAGCTTTTAAAGAGCGTTGAGTAAAGTTAATTTTTCTAAAAAGCGAATTGTTTCAGCCCTATCTTGGAAACGCAATGTGCAACTTTCAATCTCCCCTTATCCCCCAACCCCTTCGCCCAAGTCAGGAGAAGGGGAGCAAGAGAGGCTTGAAGTCCCTCTCCCGCTCTGGGAGAGGGATTAAGGGTGAGGGGAATCGACAAAGTTGCACAGCGCGTCTTAAAACCAGTCAAAAACCAGTCAAAAACCAGTCTGGATCACTGGATTTTTCTAACTTGATTTTTCCAAAGTATTTTAGATGATTTCCAGCTAGGCGCGACAGATCCGGCCGCATCCAGACTGTTCTGCGGCGAGGGCAAACACTTATTACTCCTAATTACTCAGGAGTCATCTCTATTTGGGATGCGCTGAGCTTATCGAGAAAAGAGGCGGAAGTAGAGCGATCGCCCCAATTCTTTGATCGGAAACGCGATATAGGTCAGCGGGTTAATCGTCACAATAATGTCGCGGAAATCGCGCTTGGCCAGCGCCACGATCGCCCCAGCCACCCAGTTTGCATCCATGACACCGATGGGATTGAGGTTGCTCTTGAACGGGCCAAGGATGAGTTTGCGAATGACGCAGGGTGCATCTAGTCGCCGCAGCGTGATCAGGTCGCCCAGGGTCCGCTTCGACAGTTCATACAGCGGGCTGAGGGCAGGGCTGACCTCTGCTTCGGAGGTGTTGATCCAGAGTTCCTTCAGGGCCCGGTGTTCTGACTTTTGCACGGTTCTGAGGAAGAGTTCCGCCAGATTCCACGCCGAAAACGTGTTGATCTGAAAGGATTTTTGGATGGCTTCGGGCGTGCGATCGCCATGCACATTGATTCCGTGGTTAATGATCAGAATATCTACCGTTTGCAGCCGATCTTTTAGCTCAAGCTCGCGGCCCGCACACCAGGGCAGCACCTCGACGCGATCGCCAAAGTCTGCACCCTCGCAAGTGGTAATGGCGACGGGCTTTGCGCCCTGCTTTTGCAACTGGGCAATCAGCGCCCGCCCCAGCGTGCCCGATGCACCCGTCACTGCGACCGTTTTGCCCCTTAGCGAAAGTGCCGTGCCCAGTAGTTTGTCCACGATAGTAAAGTACCCGCAATAGTAAGCGTTGCCCTGGTCAAAATGATGCCGCCAGTGGTACGTGCGGTTCACCGTCCACTGCGAGGGGATGGTGTCCAGATCGCCCGGTTTGTGGGTGAGGTCAGTAGCCAACAGCCAGCCGCGCGATCGCGCGTATGCCGTGATTAAAAAGCCCAGCGAGTAGAGACAGCCCGCCACCAGCGCCAGATTTTGAGTCAGCGCCAGCAGTATCACCCCTGCCCCCAGCATGGCGATCGCCTCTGGCACATCATTATAAAGTTGCGCCTGTTTATAGGCTTCCAGGCTGACGATGCTGAGGTCGCGGCGATAGGCCTTGTGGTGCAGGTTGTGGCTGCGCTGGAGCGGTTGCCAATAGTGCCCCGCAATGTGGTAACCATCGCGCACCAGTTCGGCCAGCACAACGGAGGCTGCTGCCCACAAAGTAAAGCTGAGAAGACCGCCGGGGGTAATCATTTAGAAATAGTCAGATAGAAATAATCAGAACCAAAAGATTAAAAAACAGTGCATCAGAGGTCTAACGCAGGGGCAATGCCCGATCTCTGATTGCTGCGGTATTGTGGAAATCATAGTCAGTGTAACGTAATGTGACATCGTTTCAGAAGTGCGATCGCGCTTCAAGAGAGTGCCTGCTGTGGACACACATCTCGTCGGTTTTTTGCGTAAGGCTCTGAAAGATCCCCCTAAATCCCCCTTATCAAGGGGGACTTCCGATCCAGTTCTCTCTGCTTCAGGTTTCCGGTTCCCCCCTTACTTAAAGGGGGCGAGGGGGGATCAAAGCATCGCCCTCAAGCATAGAAAGGTTGTGTGTACGCAGCAGCCAAAGAGCGCAGGGAAGATCGCTGGCAAGCGTACAGAGTTCAGATAGAGTTCAAGATTCAGGACGGGCGATATGTTTTTGGTAACTGGAGCAACGGGCGGACTGGGCAAGCGAATCGTGCGGCAACTGCGCGAGCAAGAGCAACCCGTCCGGGCATTTGTGCGGCTAACGTCTCGCTACGGTGAACTGGAAAAGCGCGGCGCAGAAATCTTCATCGGAGACCTGACCCAAGAACGCGACCTGCAAAAAGCGCTCCAGGGTGTGCAGTACGTCATCAGCGCCCACGGCTCGACCGAAGCCAGTGGCGGGGCCCAAGCGCTCGACTATCGGGCCAACATCGACCTGATCGACCAGGCAAAGGCGGCCGGCGTGCAGCATTTCACCTTCATTTCCGTTATGGGGGCCGACCGCAACTACGAAGACGCGCCCGTGTTCAAAGCGAAGGCAGCAGTAGAGAAATATCTGCAAGCCAGTGGGCTGAACTACACAATTCTGCGTCCGTCTGGTTTTGCGTCTAATCTGTTACCCCTAGCGGAACAGTTTCGCAAGAGCGGCGTGTATCTGCTGATTGGCGACCCCAAAACGCGCACCTCTATTATTAGCACTGATGATCTGGCCAAACTGGCGATCGCCTCGGCCAGCACACCCGCCGCCCACGGACAAATCTTCAATGCAGGCGGCCCGGAAATCCTGGAGCGCGGCGAAATTCCCAATATCTTTGCCCGCATCTTCAAAAAGGAGCCGATTCTGGTCAACCCGCCGCTGCTGGCAATCGACGGGCTGCGGGCGGCAATCGGTCTGGTAAATCCAGAACTCAAAGCCTCGCTGGGCACCTTCCGCACGCTGCTAGCCAATGAGTTTTACACCACACCTGCCGAGGTGGAGCAGCTTGAGTCTGTCTATGGCATTCAGCTAGAAACGGTGGAAACTTTTATACGGCGATATCTCAGCGCTTAGGGTTTAGCGCTTGGAATTGAGCAGCGTAGATACTGTTTCGGTAGTCAAGGTGCAGGACAAAGTTTGGTCGGTTCAAAGGACTGCCTGGAATGCAAAACACCCTAGATGACCCGGATTCATTTGTGCATAACGGCACCGACAACTTGCATTTTAGTTTCGCCTGCTGCGAGCAAGCGATCATGAAAGGCTCTAATTTGCGGGCAATGGCGAATCAAGTTGAGTGCAGGAAAGTAGAGCGCTTTACGCAGACGGACACTCCCGACTTTACACAGGCGAGTTTTGCCCTGCACGGAGGTGCCCGATAGATGTTCTTGGAGAGTCAAACCCGCAAAGGCAGCCAGTTGTCGAGCCGAAGAGAACAGCGTCATGCGACCGATGTCAGCTAAGACGACAGCGGCATGAAAGCTGGCTTTGCTGATGTCGATACCTAAACAAATCGTGGATGTCATGAGCTAATTTGTAGAGGAGCCTGAAAGCCTTGTTAATCAAGGCTTTCCGAGAAACCGCTTTTCCTGGGCAAACATGACCTCAAAGCCACACATGCCAAGGGGTTCAGGCTTCTTAAGATTTGCTTGACAAATTAGCTCTTAGATGCCTTATTCAACCTATTTGTCGGCAATCCTCAATTACCCCTGACTCAACCTGAGTAGTTACGCTGAAAGTTTGGTCAGATTTATCAAGGTGCGTCTGCAAACCGAGAATTTACGGAGAAACCTTGAAAGAGAATTACCTGAGTCTATTCTCTGGGCAGAGGGAGATTGTTTAATCTCCAGGCACCTCGAAAAATTCAGATCCTCTTGAGAATGGCTACGAGAAAAACAGGGTTTCAGGCTCCTAAAATTCTCAATAAGACAATTAATCGAGGTGCCCCTCCAGTTATTGAGAGCATTCTTAATTGGCTGAGGTGACAAGTCCGTGAAATTGCGGATATACTCAGAGAAGGGCGATCGCCCCAAAAAGTCCGATCCTAGACCTTTATCAGGCTATTTCGTTTGATAATCCATGTTCTTTAAAATCCCTTCTTTATTTGCGCCAGTTTACAGCCTTTTTCTAGCGCATACTGGTCAAAGTATTGTGGAGAAGTCAATCCATACAGAAGGGGGTGGGGGGCATTTGCCGATTCAGATTTGAAGCGTAGTATTGTTTAGATTGATAGTAACGCTTTTCAAAAATTAAATTCATAAGTGTATAGCTGCGGTGAGCGATGATGCAGAATTTAAACGTTTCCACTCACGAAGCTCCCTCGATGGGGGAACCCGCGCTCCAGCTTGTTTCATCGGTTCGCTCGTTCCAGCGCAAAGATTTGCTCCCGCTTGAGCCGGATAGCGTTTGGTCGATCGAGCAAGGAATTGTGCGAACGCTAACCTGGGATGAGGAAGGGCGCACGATTGGGCTGGGCTTTTGGGGACAGGGCGATGTGTTGGGTTTGCCGCTGTCGCCGATTTCGCCCTACCAGGCCGAATGTGTTACCCCGGTCAAAGTCGTGAAACTGTCGCTTGAAGGTCGGCATCTCCAGGAGGGGCTGATCCGCCGCGCCCGCAAGAGCGAAGAGTTGCTGACGATTGTCCATCAGCCCTCCGTGGCGATGCGACTGTTGCAGCTTTTGGAATGGCTGGCGACCCATTTTGGGCAGCCTGTGCCAGGTGGGCGATCGCTCGATGTGCTGCTGACCCATCAAGAACTCGCAGAAACCATCAGCACCACCCGCGTCACCGTGACTCGCCTGCTGAGCCAGCTAGAGCAAGAGGGCAAAATCGAGCGATCGCAGCGCAACCTGACGCTATTAGCGCCCAACTCCTGAGGAACTGAATCCCAGGGCTATTGCAGAGAAAACGGAGATTGCACCGTCAGGCTCAGATCTGTGCGGGGTTCCACCACCAGCACTTCGACCCGGCGATTCCGGCGAATCAGCAGTTCAGCCGCTGCACCAATGCCTGCGCCTGCCAGCACCTCTACAACCTGCACGCTGCCAAACACTTCCGCCAGCACCGCCGCCGCCGCTGCACCAATGGCTGCACCCCGCAATACATCAGGGCGATTGCGGCGAGTAATGGTTTCTCGCTTTGTAATTCTATTGGAAGTCGCGTCTAGCGGAATTTCGCGGGTGCTTCCGGCCGGAATGACTGAGCGAGCAAAGAACTGGGTTCCCCCGTCCACTGGGCGCAGTTCGCCCTTAATTTCGCTGCCCGCCCGCAGCATCACCGTGCCGCTGGGGGTTCGCACGTCGCTGGTCAGCGTCAGGGTCAGGGGCGCAGTTTCGGTCGGTAGCACCACCACTCTCTCTGCACCGCTGTAGGCCACAGGCAGCACCGTGCCCGCAGGTAGCCCCACCCGCGCTGGATTAGAAAAGACCTGAGCAAGCTGAATCGGCTGAGCCACCGCACGCTGCGAAGTCCACACAGGCAGCAGCGAAGTTGCGATCATGCCAACTGCCAGCAGCAGTGCAGCTTGTGAGCGGTATTGATATTGCTTAAGCATCCCGCGATTCCTCGAAACGAGTCCGTCAGATGCAGTTGACTCGTCTCGGCACAGGGAGGTTCCCCCAATGGAGAGAAAAAGTCTCAAGGCATAGCAAAGCAGGGGGATGACAGGGTGGTTTGGAGTCTAGGGCGATCGCCACGTCCCGCTATATCGTTATCGTTCCGCTATATCAATCTCCCAGCGAGATGACCAGCGAGATTAATCGGGATATCAATCGTGGTATTAATCATCCAAATAGCGCAAAGACTCAGCCTCTTCCAAAATCTTTTGAAAATAATCGGTTTGGACGATCTCTGCGACTTCCTGGGCCCGTCTGGACTGGTCGATTTGAATTTCGAGCTGCTCTAGCTGGCGTTTCAGATCCTCTTCCTTGCGCTTGCGCTCAGTCACGTCTTGCACGATCCCTTCATAATAGAGCAGGGTGCCACCGCTGTCATAAACTGCACGAGCATCCATCGCCGTCCAGATAATGCTGCCGTCTTTGCAATAGCTACGAAACTCAAAGCCTTTCAAAAAGCCCTGGGTTGCCAGCACCGCCTTCACTTGAAGACGGAGGGACGGCTCAACATACATCTGTTCGCCAATATCGGTGATGCTAGCGATCATATCAGCAGGCGAATCGTAGCCGTAAATTCTCGCCATCGCCGGGTTGATGGTGATCAGCCGTCCCTCTGGCGTAGACTGAAAAATGCCTTCTAGCGCGTTTTCAAAGATGCTGCGGTAATTTTCCTCGGCAATTCGCAGGGCTTCTTCCTGGCGTTTGCGCTCGGTGATGTTGCGAATAATAACCAGCACTTCGTCTGGGCCCGTTACCACTACCCGCACTTCTTCAAACTCAAGCTGCCCATTGATTTCGATCTGCTGTTCATAAAACTGGTACTTGCCCGTTTGGAGGGCTAGTCGGATGTAGCGCATCCGCAGTTCTGCCAGCTCGGGCGGCATGAGTTCATACACAGTGCTTTTGCCCGGAACCATTTGGTCTTTGTTCAGCACTGGGTAGCGATCGCCATTGGCCAGTTCCAGATGGGTGCCGTCTCCGCGCATTCGGATCAGCAAATCGGGAATCGCCTCAATCAGCGCTCGGTTTTTTGCTTCGCTTTGGCGGAGGGCGGCATCGGAGCGTTTGCGCTCGGTGATGTTGCGAATAATGACCAGCACCTCGTCTGGCCCAGTTGCCACTAGGCGCACCTCTTCGGACTGGATCTGCCCATTAACTTCAATGTCCTGCTCATAAAATTGAATCTGTCCCGTCTGGAGTGCCTGCTGAATGTAGTGCATCCGCTGCTCGGCTAGCTCGTAGGGCATGAGATCGTACACGCTGGCATTTCCCTGAACCAGCTTGTCTAACTCCAGAACTGAGTAGCCGTCGCTGTTAGCAATGTCTAGATGAGTGCCATCGCCTCGAAAATGCATCAGCAGATCGGGGATTGCTTGGAGGATTGCCTGCTTGTCGGCTTCGCTGCGGCGGAGAGAGTCTTCCGCGAGATGTCGCTCAGTGATGTCTTGGGCAATGTAGACCATGCTGCCATCGGTCATCTGCGATAGGGCAAGGGCCTGGGGGTAGGTTGTGCCGTCTTGCCGCTGGGCGATCGCCTCTCCCGTCCAACTGCCTGCCTGGAGGCACTGCGGCCAAATCTCTTGCTCAAACCGCTGTTGTTCCTCTGGCGCATAGAGGCGCTGCCAGGACTGGCCGATCAAGTCTTCGCGATTGTCGTATTGCCAGAGATTGGCGCAGGCGGGGTTGGCATAGATGATGCATCCGTCATCATTGACAATCGCCATGCCGTAGACCGCGACTTCCAGGGCAGCAAGCTGCTGTTCAGGCGTTAGCCCGACCCGGCTGGGCGCAGGATCATCTTGCTGGCGATCGCCATTTTCAAGAGCCATAGGTGCCGCAAAGAATCAGTGCAACCCGGCACTTCAGGGCTAGCTCAAGAGCTTTGCCGCGGCAAGCTGAATCACGGCTTCAAACACGCTCAGATCCGTGTAATAGCTCCCCGTGTCAATCTGCTTGCCCTGAAAGTCGCCACTGCTAGTGTAGATCGCCCCCTCCAACATCAGGTTGTCATGCATTCCAAACTGTTCCACAAACAGGTTGTTTTCGTCGCGTTCGGGTGTGGGCTGAAACACGCGATCGCCATACAGCCGACCGTCATTGCTATAGCCAAACACAGGCTTGCCCTGCGCCGCCATATAGCCCATTTCAAACGCCGTGCCCACGTCCATGCTGGGGCCCCGAAACGGGGTCATATTGGCCACGATCAGGTCACAGCGATCCATCAGTTGAATGTTGCTTTTGTAGATTGCCAGCCCCGCTTCAACGGGGGTCAACCCCGATAGATCCAGCGCATTGTCAAACGGAAACTGACCGACAAAGCCATATTTTGCACAAATTTCTTTTTTGGCCCGCGCCGCTTCCAGGGGTTCTGGTAAAAAGACATCGGGCCCGGCGAGGTAGATGTTCATGAAAGAGGATTGGAGGGTTGGAGTGCTTTGGAGCAGGTCATGCGGGGACGTGGGAGGATAGAGATTCAGCCCTTCCCATCCCCCTTTCCCCTGTTACGCCAAGACTCCAGATCAGGTCAACAGGCCGGCGATCGCCGCGCTGACAAAGTTCGTAAACGAGCCTGCAATCATGGCGCGAACGCCCAGGCGGGCCACGTCATCGCGACGACGGGGCACCATGCCGCCAATCACGCCGATTTGCTGACCGATAGACCCCAAGTTGGCAAAGCCGCAAAGGGCAAAGGTGGCGATTGTCGCTGCGCGGGCCCCGATGGCGCTGTTGCTAATAGCTTCTGCCAGATCGGTGTAAGCAATGAATTCATTCAGGATGATTTTCTTGCCCAAAAATACGGCGACGTTGGCACAGTCGGCAATCGGTACGCCCATGATGAACGCCAGCGGAAACAGCAGATAAGACAGCAAAAATTCCATCGAAAGCTGGGGCACACCAATCAGCCCGCCGAGCCAGCCCAAAAAGGCGTTTATAGCAGCAATCAGCGCTAGAAACGCAATCAAAATCGCCATAATGGCTAATACCAACTGGATGCCCTGAATCGCACCATCGGCGATCGCCCCAATCGGATCTTTTGCTGTAGAAGCAGCTTCGGGCGGAATTAGCACCTCTTCTTCGCCTGCTTCTTTACGAGCGATTTCGTCTTCCTTTAGCTCCTCATCTAAAACGGAATCATAGGAAAATTTTCCAGTCTGTGGAAAAAACACCTTTGACATCGCCAAAGCACCCGGCGCATTCATCACCGAAGCAGCAATCAATTGCTCTGGGTTAATACCAAACGAAATATAAGCAGCCAGCACACCGCCTGCCACCGTCGCAAAGCCGCCCGTCATAATAGCGTGCAGTTCCGACAGCGTGACGCGCCCCACAAAGGGCTTAATCATCAGCGGCGCTTCGGTCTGCCCGATGAAAATATTGGCAGCGCAAGACGTTGTTTCAGGGCCAGAAGTTCGCATGGTGCGACGCATCAATCCGGCGATCGCCCCCACAATTTTCTGCATCACGCCCAGGTAATACAAAAGCCCAATCACTCCAGAAAAAAAGATCACCGTGGGCATCACCTTAAAGGCAAAGAAATGCTCCCGAAAATCGGCCCCAAAAACGAACTCCGCACCCGCATCCGCAAAGTTTAGAAATCCCGTAACCAGGTCGCCAATAAACTTGAAAATTTGATAGCCAATTGGCAGCTTCAGCACAAACAAACCCATCAAAAACTGAAGCAAAAAGCCGATAGTCACCGTCCGCCAGTTAATAGCCCGACGATTGACAGAAAACAGATACGCTAAACCAAAAAATATAAGAATCCCAATCAGTGAAATCGCACGTTCCATGGACACTCCCTATCAAGCTTTTCTGAGAGAACCGACAGCGGCACCTCTCGCAAATACACAAAAAACGAGCTTTACTAAACGACAAATCAGGTGTCAAGTACCCGCCGCACAGAATCTCTACGGCATACGCACGACGCTTTGTGCTGCATACAACCTGGCCCTATCTGCATGAGGAGTACGCCCAAAAGTATCAGGTTGACTTGCCCTGGAGTGTATAAACCAAAGCTTTTCTATAGAAAGTCGCGTCTGGAAGGAAAGTCGTTCACATAGCGGCGTGAATCTGCGGCGTGAATCTGCGGCATGAATCTGCGGCATGAATCTATAGAGGCACCACCACATCGAAATCACAGTGGAGATAGACGTGCAGAATGTCATCGTTATCTGAACTACCCATGTGTGTGTATTGAGCGCTACGACGGACATTGGTAGAACCCTGAATAATCCTGCAATATCCCAAATATTCTAGGGAATTAAAAATCCGTCTGTCCTGGGCGATCGCAGCTCCGGATTTGGGCATTGCTGTTGGAGTTATGCTCGGCGACGGCAAGCCGCAAGGCATTCGGATTTTGCAATTTGGGTGTTTCTTTAGGCGTTTCTGCGTCTGGTTGTTCCGTTTGGTTGTGAGGAGAGCATGAGGTCAACGTTTGAAAAGTTTGAAAAGTTTGAAAAGTTTGAAGAGTTTGAGCTGAATCATTTTTCCACAGGGGTTAGACAAACTGAAGGACATCGGTCGCAGATCCAGCCGTCGCCCGCTCAGTCCTTCTGGCAAAGGCTGATGCTGGGTGTGGCGCTGATGACTGGGGGCATGGCGTGGGCCGGGTTGGGGACGTTGGCGCTAGCCTTGCAGAGCGATATCGCCAACGCCTACGAACTTCCAGCTTCCGAACTTCTAGTCTCCGAACCTCCAGTTTCCGAACTTCTAGTCTCCGAACCTCCAGCTTCCGAAATTCCAGCAAGCGAACTCGCTGGAAGCAATCTGTCCGAATACAGCCTGGATACTCCGGCAAGTGCTGTCAGCCTGACCACACTCGACCAGCTTTCGGAATATGGCGGCGAAAACCGAGGCGACGGCAATATGGCCCAGGTCACGTCTGTCACCGAGTTTTCTGACGTTAGCCCCGGCGACTGGGCCTACGAAGCCCTCGCCTATCTCGCAAATTCCGAGAGCCAGGGTGGTTTGGACTGTCTGGAGGGCTACCCCAACGGCACCTACCTGGGCGGACGAGCCATGACCCGCTACGAATTCGCCGCAGGTCTAGCGTCCTGTCTGGATGCAGTCGTGGGACGGCTGGAAAGCCTTGACCCCGAAGCTCTGGCCCGCATCGAAGCGCTCCAGCGAGAGTTTGCGTCTGAACTCGCCGCCCTGCGCGGCCGGGTCGATGCCCTCGAGGCCGCCGTCGAAGAACTGCAAGCGAACCAGTTCTCCACCACCACCACCCTCTTTGGTGAAACCATCTTTTCCATTGCCGACATTTTTGGCAGCAACGTAGACGATGCCAATAGCACCGTCTTCCAGGCCCGCGTCCGCCTCAACTTCAATACCAGCTTTACGGGTCAAGACCTGCTGAATACCCGTCTTCAGTTCTCCAACCTGGAGTTTTTTAACCTTGGAGACAACGAACTGCCCGACAGTTTCACGGCTGGCAATGTTGTGCCAATGGCGACGTTTCCCAACCCCTACTTGCGGCAAACTTCGCCCTACTATTTCTTTGGCACTAACAACTTTGACGTAACCCGCCTGTTCTATGCTTTTCCGGTGGGGAACCTGCGTGTCACGCTGGCGGCTACGGGCACGGGCATTACCGATATCGTCTCCAGCATTAGCCCCATCGATGCAGGCGGCTACGGCTCCATCAGTTTTCTAGCCTATAACCCGATCTACGATGCGGGTGCGCCCAGTTCTGGTATTGGTTTAACCTACGACTTTAGCGACACCTTCCAGATTGGTATAGGTTATCTGACGGGCTTTGGCCAGGGCAATCCGTCTCCTGGCTTTGGGCTGTTCAACGGGGGCTATTCTCTGTTTGGGCAGCTCACCTTCCGGCCGGGGCCCCTGTCGATTGGTCTGATCTATCTCAACGGGTATAACAACTTGGAGTCGAGCGGTTTGCCCGCTGCCGTGACCAACCAGTACGGCATTACCATCAACTACGCGCTGTCGGATACCTTCAACATCGGAGCTTGGTTTAACTACGAAGACGGCATCCTGATTGGAACGGCGGATTATCGCTCGGTGGCCTATGCGGGCTATCTGGCGATTAACGACTTGGGCGGGCCCAATAACCAGCTTGTTTTGGCAGCAGGGGTGCCGCCTCGCATTTCTGACTACGAAATCGGCAGCACTCGAATCGGCGCGTTGATTGACGATGCTGCGTTTTCGGCAGAGCTTTCGTACCGCATTAGCTTTAGCGACAATATCTCGCTGACTCCAGGCATCATCTGGACGGCTGACCCCGGCAACAACAACGACAATAGCGACACCTTCCTGGGTGTGCTTCGGACGACGTTCTATTTCTAGTCCATTCGCAAGTTGACCGCTCTGATTCTCACCCTGCAAATCGTCTTGCTTAGAGTGGAGGTGATAGTTTCATTCCTGCTGCATTCGTGCAGACCTAGGCAACTCGTTCAACAACTCGTTCAACAATTCGTTCAGAGCGTTTGCAGCATCGGCTGTTAACAAAAATCTGTGCATATCACAAAGGGCCTTTTTGAGGATCTTGTTCAGCAAGATTCACGAAAAGGTTCTTTTTTTAGGTCTATCTTTGACTATTTTTGAATACTTTTGAACAGTGAATAACAGATGAGTTGGCAGGTAAGTTAGCAGGTGAGTTTTTGGGCGATCGCTCTTTTCCAAGTATTCGTTTGGTGTGCCCCCCCTCGACCAATCGCCCTAGATCGACAAAGCCTGCTTCGGAAAAATCGCAGCAAAGCCATGTGCTTTCTAAAACTTCAACTTTTATTAAAGGAGCGATTAAAGGTTCCCATAAAGTCTTTGCCTTGCAATGAATACTGAACTAGATTGAATTAAACAATGTAAATAATATTACCTTGTTTTAAGTTTTTACACTTAGAAAAAGTCAAGACCTTCACGCTGCATCCAACGCACAGGTGACTGACTCAATCTGCTCTAGTCGGTGTTTTCGCTTTATCTGCGATCGCGGGTGCGTCTCTTCTCTGTTGATCAATTTCGTTGCACTGCGCGTATGAATCCTCCTGAAATCGAATCGTCACGTTTACTTTTAGTCGAAGATGATCCCAATGATGTTGAACTGATCCGCCTTGCTCTGGAGACTGGCGGGCTGGCAGCCCCAATGGATGTAGTCAACGATGGAGAAGCAGCCTTGAACTATTTACTCGGCGAGGCTCTAGACAATTCATTGGATGACGCTTCCCAATCCGCGGCGGCGCGTCCGCTGCCCCGCTTTGTGCTGCTGGATTTGAAACTCCCCCGCATCAACGGAATTCAGCTTTTGCAAAGGCTGCGATCGCACCCCCGCACTCGTCGTCTAGTCATCGTGGTCATGTCCTCCTCCCAAGAAGACCCAGATCTCAACGCCTGCTATGACCTGGGTGTCAATAGTTACATCGTGAAGCCCCAGGACTTCCAGCAATTTTCAGACGCGGTTCAGCAAATCAGTCACTACTGGATGCAGTTGAATTATCCGCCGCTACCCACTCCTCTGCCCTCTTAACTTCTCAGTAGTAGGGGGGCACCCCCCCACCATCTCGCCCCATCCCGCTAATAGTTGTCTAGGGAGATGCATTAAATCTAGAATCCCGATATACTGAGTTATCCGATTTACCAGCGCAGCCAGATGAAACCATCGAAGCAGCGAGTTCTGCTTGAACTGATTTCTGTTTTTGCAATGGGTTCAAGCAATGAGCGAGTTGCTGTGGAATTTCAGCCGTGCTGCTCATACCGCTATTTCGGATCGCAATCGAAATGGAGTCGGTCTTTTTTGCAGGAGTTCCCGTTTCAACGGTGGCACTTCTTATTGCTGGAAAGTGGGCTATCAGGGTGTCAGTTTCAGATTGAGATGAGAACATCGCAGAGCATTAGGGCACAACTTTCGGAGCGGGATGGTTCCTGTTAAAGAGTCTACCCTTGGCGTGTTCTGCTGCTTCGGCTTTAGCAGATACAACGCTTTAGCAAACGAGTGCCGACCAGGTTAGGCTAGTTATCAACTGCTTGATGCGGTATTAGGTGTGTCCGAAACGGGCGATTCGTAGCAAACGCAATGCGCCTTGTTGAGGTAGCCTACGGTTCAAGCCGTTGAGATTAAAGGCTTGGCAGCGATTCAGGGACTGTCTGTTAGGGCTTCTTACTGGATGACATATCTAGTAGTCTGAACAGACAGATTTGGAATTCAAATCAGTTTTGAAGTCACTTCAATGCTTTTTTAATCAGGGCATTTTTCTCCTGGAAATGTGTCTCCCGAAGTGATTGTCTAAGGTTAAGCCTGAGATTTTTTATTTCAAAAGCCTGCTCAATTTGCGTAAAAGGACGCGATTGAGTGACTCAATTCCATGCAATTCCAAAGCTTTTCAACCTCTTGATTCAACCTCTTAAATTAAGTCGGAACTGCTTGTGTTCAGCAAGGGCGATCGCCCAGATTTCATCTATTTTTTCATCTATTTAGATTTAGCTGAACCGGATTTATCAGCAGCATCCTTGGCTTTGTTCCGTTTATAAGCTAGGCGGGCACGCCATTTTGGAAGTTGAACCCTATCGAAGAGAGCATCTACAGTGCCGTCATCCCCCGAACTGCCGCTCAAACTGCTGCTGGTCGAAGATTCTGCAATAGATGCTGAACTGGTTGCGCTGACTCTAGAAGAGAACGGCGTGCCGTTTACCTGCGACATTGTGGACTCATTATCGACCTATCAACAGTGCGTCAAAGAGCATGACTATGATGCTGTATTAGCCGACTATCGCCTGCCTGGATTTACGGCCTACGAGGCCCTGGCGGCGTTGCAGTCTGCCGGGCGGGATGTGCCGCTGATCTTGGTGACCGGGAGCCTGGGCGAAGAGGCTGCGGTGGACTGCATTAAGGCGGGCATGACGGACTATGTGATGAAGGATCGGCTCTTTCGGCTGCCGATGGTGCTGAGGCGATCGCTCCAGGAATATGCCCTGCGCCGTCAAAAGCTGGCGGCTGACCAGCGCCTCCGACAGCAGACGCGCCAGGTCGCCATCATGAACCAGGTGTTACGCAAGATGCGCGAAACGCTGGTATTGGACGATTTGATGCAGTCTACGATGGATTTACTGCATCGGGTGCTGGATGTGGACATCTGTGCGCTGTTAATGCAAGAGGATGTAGCTCAGCAGTCGAAGTTGCAAACCGTAATTGCCCGCTGCGTCAGCCAACCTACACTAGAGCGCGATCGCCTGCTGGGTCGAAAATTTGAGTGCGGGTTTCAGCGCTATTATGGCGACCGCCTATTACAGGGTCAGTCGATCGTCTTATCCACCATTCCGATCGATTCCCCGGTCGATATTCTGTCTATTTCGCAATCCTGGAATATTCAGTCCGCGCTGATTGTGCCGATGCTGTATCAGCAGACCTATTTGGGTTCTATCGCGCTGCATCAGTGCCAGCGTCAGCGGGATTGGAGTTGCGAAGAGGTGGATTTGGTAGAGGCGATCGCCGGCCAGTTTGCCCTGGCAATTCATCAGGCCCAGTTATTTGAACAGGTGCAGCAGCAGGCCCAGCGAGAGCAGTTTCTCAACCAGCTTGGGCAAACCCTCAATTCCAGCCTAGATCTGGATTTTATCTTGCAAGAACTGGTGCGGCTGGCGGGGGAATACTTCGGGGTAGACCGCGTGGTGCTGCTGCGGCACGAGGCAGAGTGGATTGTGCCCCAGACGGAGTGGCGAGCCTCAGACGCGGTGATACCCAGCCTGGATTTGCCGCTGCCCATGCACGAATGGCAGGACTTTTTCCGACCCGAGGGAGACTACCTGACGCAGAAAGTCTGGCACGCGCCTGCGTTTCTCGAAGACCCGTGGGTGCAGAAAATCCCCAGCGCCCGCCTGCGGGGCCAACGCAAGCACATCCAGTCCATGCTTAGCACGCCAATTCTCGTGCGCGGGCAGCACTATGGCGAACTGTCGCTCGATTGCACCCAGACCCGCCGCACCTTCACGACCGACGAGATCCAGCTTGTGCAGCGACTAGCAGACGCAACGGCGATCGCCCTGTTCAATGCCCAGAGCTATGAACGATTGGAAAAACTGGTGCAGGAGCGCACCCAAGAGCTAGAACAAGAAAAGCGAATTTCAGAAGCCGCCAACCGCGCCAAGAGCGAATTTCTGACTCATATGAGCCACGAACTGCGAACCCCGCTCACGGGCATTTTGGGCTTTGCCGACGTGTTGAGCCGCCAACTCCACGGCCCCCTCAGCAGCCTCCAGCGGCAATATGTGGAAGGGATTCGCTCCTGTGGCGACCATCTGCTGGAGCTAATCAACGACCTGCTCGATTTATCTAAAATCGAAGCCGGACGCGAGGAACTGTTTTTTGAACCCGTTCTGGTTCAGGAAGTCTGCGATGCCTGCATGAGCATGGTGCAAGAAACCGCCCAAAAGCGGGGACTACGGCTGATTCTTGACATCGCCCAAGATGTTACCGTTTGCACAGCCGACAAGCGCCGCCTCAAGCAAATCCTGTCGAACCTGCTAGCCAACGCGGTTAAATTTACCGATGAAGGCTCGGTGACGCTGAAGGTATGGCAGCAGGCAAAAGCACTGCACTTTGCCGTAATCGACACGGGCATCGGCATTGCCCCGTCCGATCAGAGCCGTCTTTTTCAAGCCTTTCAGCAGCTCAACGGAGGCCTCAACCGCAAATACGAAGGCACTGGGTTGGGACTGGTGCTGTCGAGCAAGCTGGCCCGGCTGCACGGCGGCCAGATTACGGTGTCGTCGGAGCTAGGAAAAGGCAGTTGCTTCACAGTTATTCTTCCAGAGAAAATTCCGCCCCTTAGCCCCGCCCCTTAGCCCTGCCCCTTAGCCATGATGGGTGCATCTGAACCGTCGGAAATTTCTGCGTCGATGTCTGAGTCAATCTCTGAGTCAATCTACCATCGCCACTGTCGCTGGATG
>NZ_DVEA01000216.1:0-26559 GCF_015295965.1 Thermoleptolyngbya sp. M55_K2018_002 | reverse complement strand
GACTTCAGCAGCCTCGACTTCAGCAGCCTCGACTTCAGCAGCCTCGACTTCAGCAGCCTTGATTTCGGTAAATTCGACTTCAGTAAATTCGACTTCCGGGGATTCCAGCGTGGGGAGGGTGCTGTGAACGGGGCTGGTGGACTCAGTGGCGATCGCCCGAATGCCAGATTTAGCTGCCGATTCTGCGGCAATGGATTCTGCGGCAATGGGTTCTGTGGCAACGGCCGCCCGTCCTCCCACAAGGACTGTGGATAACAATACGCTGCCCAACAGCAAAAGGCGCTGCCATTGGCGGGTAGATTGCAGATCGGATCTCTCGGATTTCATAGACTCACTCCTCAAAAGATGTTCCTCAGCACCAGGGCGATCGCAGCAGCACTAGCAAAGGCACACTGGCAGCTAAACCAATGGCAGCCTAATGGCAATAAACCACACTGCAAGTTGGGAAAGAAATACACCTGAAGTCAGGAAATATCACAGAGAACGGCTCAGCCCTGCGATAGAAGCAGGCGGCAGACGACTGCTGCGGGACTTTGTTTAATAGATGCTTTGAGGCATCGCTTTTTTTCAGAATTTTACAAGGTGATACATATCTTTGCTAGATATGCGCGATACTTTACCAACGATTTCATTTACACTACGGGTGTTTTGGTGAGCGATTCTCAAGGGCAATTGTTCGCTTGGGGATAGACCGTTTTGAGGATTAGATTGAAGATTAGATCTAGGAATTTAGGCTAGCAATTTAGGGTTGAAAATCGGCTGACTCAGGTCGAAAATTTCAGGTTCAAAGGTCTGCATTTGAGTTCTTAAGAATTCCTAATTGACTCGATTGAGATATTTATGATGCATAAATTGGGGCATAACTTTCATGGGGTTCCAGGGTGGCGAAATTGGGCGATCGCCCGATTCTTTGCAATAGGGCGGGGGCAGGCATTTCGCCAACCTCCAGTCAGGCTCGGCGTGGGCGTGGGGCTGGGGCTGCTGCTGAGCCTATTGCTCAACCTGCTCATGGCTCATCGCGTCAGCGCCGCCCAGACGGTCATTCTCCAGTTTCGGGATCAGCGGCTCTCGGTTCCCTATGCCGAACTAGCCACCTTCGCCGCGCAGAAAACCCTCTCGGAGCCGACCCAGGCATTTTTGACTGCGGCAGAGATCGAGCCAGATGAAATGCACCATTGGCTCACGCAGGCGATCGCCCTTCCCAATCTGGATGCGTTGCCAGAGCGCCAGTTTATCTTGCTCCAAGTCAATAAAACCGTGGGTGATCCCCTCGGCAGTGAACGGCTCAGCGACGTGGAAACGGCCTTTCGTCGCGCCCTCCGCAATGACGGCATGTTTTCTGTGCTGGAACTGCTGCAACAGTATCCTCAATCTGCTGTGCGGCTGGAAGTGGGACGGCTGGAGCAAGCCTATACGGATGTGGAACTGGTGGTGAATCGGCTGCTGCCCGTGCTGCGGACGGTGCAAACGCTGCTGCCTGAGTTGGTGTGCGACTGCGCTGCAACGCCTGAAGCCACTCGTCTCAACGTCCAGCCCGGTGATCAGGCTCAAATGGCTGCGGCTGGTTGGACTGAAACGGCTGCGGCGATCGCCCCTGCCATGCACTCGCCCCCCATCCAGTCGTCTTTCCAAGCCACTGCCCTCACTGGGGCGATCGCCAGCGAAAAAAACCGCCTGATCGCAAACACAGGCATTCTTGCCGACACCAGCGCCAGCCCAAAACAGACCGCCAGCGCTCAGGCTGTGCCCCCCCTGCCAGACTTTGCCAATCGACGACTGGTGATTGCCCTGGGCCCGCTGCGCCCTTCCATTAGCATCGGCGAACTGACCACCTTTGCCGAAACGGGCTACCTCTCTCCGGGCTGGCGATCGATGCTGCGGATTGCCAGAATCGCCCCTGCCGATTTGCGGCAAGCCCTAACCCACAAGGTTTCTGCCAACGCAACCCATCTGGATCAAGACCTGAATTCTCTACTGGGAGAATACGCGCTGTTTAAGATTGGCGAGGTGATTCAGACCCCATCCAATCGGGCAAACATTCAGGCGCTACGGTCTGCGCTGGTGCTGTCTGCGGCAGGCGATGGGCAGTTTACGCCGCTGGAATTGTTGCAGCGCTACCCGACCTCGCAAATTGTGCTGAACGGGGCGCGGCTGATTCGCATTGGTCAACTGGTCAATCGCTCTCCCGCAGCGGCCGATGGGGCGATCGCCTTTGAATCGTGGCTGCTAAATCTGCAAGCCTCGGCCGCCGAAACAGTTTGCGATTGCAGCACAATCGCCTCAACCCTGCTTGCCCCTGAAGTGGCGATCGCCCCCGAAAAAGTCGCCGCCTTTTTGCCCGCCGACTGGCAGCCCGTTCCTGCCCACCGGGAAGATCGAGATTTGATCAAAGTCGTCTGGCTGGCGGGCACTCCCTACGACATGGGCTATCAGCACGGCACCCTGCTCCGTGATGAAATTGCCAGCATTGGCGCAGCGCCGCTGCGGGTGGCGCGGCTGGCCAGCGTGGGGCTGGGACTGGGGCGACTGGCCAGAAACCGAGCCTATCCGGAGCTATTGGAAGAATGTCGAGGAATGGCCGACGCAGCCAGCGATATCGGCATCGACATGGACGTTTGCATGATGATGTCCTATGCTGATGTGTTTCAAGAAATTCTCGGCTACACGCTGCCGCGAGAACTGTTTTGGGAAGGCTGCAACCAGTTTGTGGCAACCGATTCCGCCACCCAAGACGGCTACCTCTACCACGGCAGCAGCGTCGATAACGACAAAAACCCAGTCGATTATGTTATCTACAACCCGGTGCTGTTTATCCGGCAGCCGCTCGATGGCTTGCCCCATGTGTTTGTCACCTATCCCGGCGTGATTTGGCCAAATTCTGGGGTGAATGTGGCAGGCATCTCGCTGGGGCTGGATACGGCCCACGCGGCGGATACTACTGAATTGTCGCGGGAAGGGCGCAGCAATGTGCAAATCATGGGGCAAATCTTGAAAACGGCAACCAGCTTTGCCGAAGCCCGCAGCCTGATGAAAACCCAGCCTCGCGTGCGGGGCAACATCATTATGATTACTGACGGCAAATCGCGGGAAGCGGGCGTGTTCGAGTTTACGGGGCGACATTTGGGCGTGCGTCCTCTCCAAGACAACGGCGTGCTTTATACCACCAATCATTTTGTCTTGCCGGAGATGTTTGATCGGCAACCCTTGCCAATCAATCTCTCTAGCGATCGCCGTTTTAGACGACTGGGGCAACTGTTGGAGCCAGACGGCATCAGCTCTCGTCATGGTGAAATTGACCCCACTGTAATGGCAGAAATTTTGCGCGATCGCACCCATCCCGACACGATGGAAGTCAGCCCCTTTGACCTGTTTGACGATGATGCCAGTCCCGGCGGCAACGGCGCACTGCGGCAAGCCATCTTTGACCCCATGCGGCTCAAGGTGTGGATTGCAGCAGGCGACCCGCCCGTCCCTCAAAACCCGTTTCGCTGCTTTGCCATTGGGCAACTGCTGGGGTTCCCCGATGCAGCAGGCTGCAACGCACCGAGCATCCCGTAGACTGAAGCCTTGCTGGCGGCTTTGCGCTGCCTAAGAAATTGCAACCGCGAATGTACGCAGGAAACCTACACAAAAAGCGAGGTTTTCCAGTATCCTGCTGTAATGCATACGGAAATTACTGAGATTTTTTGAAAGCTCTTTCCGGCGTGGTTGGATCGGTTCTCAGAAAACGGGTTGTTTTACAAAGCGGTTTTCTGGAGCGCAACTAGAGGAAACGATTGAGGAAACGGTTATGGTGCAACAATATTTTTCAGAAGAGGAGTGGGCAGTTTTAACGCAAGCGCCTATGCAGGCAATTATTGCGCTGACGCTGGCCGACAAGACCGATCCCGTCTCTTTTATGAAAGAGGTGCAGGCGGGTGTCAAGATTCTGGCGGCTGAGCAGCAGCGTCAGGATCTCCCGCCCGATGGGTTGGTTAATTCAGTCGTCTCAGCGCTGAACGAAGTTGACCTGGCCGATGGCACGCCGGCTGACTCACTGCTGCTCAAAAAAGAGTTTCAAATTCTCCGCTATATTCGTGATTTGAAAAACGCATCCGAAGGACGAAATGCGGCGATCGCCCATTTTGATAAACTCAAGTCGGTGCTGGCGGCGAAGGTGACGGGCGTGCAGGCCAATGAATATAAGGGCTGGCTATTGGCGATCGCTACCAAGGTCGCCGAAGCTGTGAAAGAAGGCGGCTTTCTGGGGATTGGCGGCGAGAAGATCAGCGAAGCCGAAGCCTCGGTTCTCCGCAAGCTCGAAGATGCCTTGACACCGTAGTTCAGCCTTGGTTCACCATTAATTTTGGTGCTAATCATCAGTGCAAAGGTCTGACGGTTTCAACTAGAAAGAACGGCTCCTTTCGCAGTGCTTTAGGGATTCAAGAATAGAGAAGCTGATCCCTTGTAACCGGGCTAGATCGTTTTAACGTTGATTGCATGAATTGGACTAGCTTGTTGCTAGATCTCTTTGATTGATTTTTAAGTAGTTAACCTTGGAGGAGTGACTATGATTGGACTTTTAATTTCGATTTTGGTGTTGGCAATTAGCCTGCTGATTATTTCTAAGCTGCCTCTGGGAATTGACATCGATAATCCCGGTGCAGCCCTGTTTGCGGGTGCCATTATTGGGGTGCTGAATGGCATTTGGTACGCCTTTCCGCAGTTTATTCGCACGGCCTCCTGGCTGTTTACCCTGGGCATTGTGCCGCTGCTGGGTTCGGTCATTGTGTTTGGTCTGGCAGCACTGCTAACTCAAGGCTTCCGCTTGCGCTGGGGCATTGGCAGCGCTATTTTGGGGGCGTTCGCCCTGGCCGTCGTTAGCCGGATTTTGGACGCTATCCTATCGGCGACGGGTCTGCTGCCTGCGGGTGCGGTGTAGGTTATCCCGGTTCAGTCGGTTTCAAGACACGATAAAGCCCGTCACAAGATAAAACCCATCACAAACAGCGATGCCAGTCCTGCTACGATCATCAGCAGGGCTGGCATTGGCTTTCGGGTTTTAATCCAGCGCATAATAAAAACGACCACTAGGGTCCCAGTGATCAGCGCGTCCAGCCCCCGCGCCCAGGGTATGCCTGCCGCCTGCAAGATGCCTGACAAAAGGAGCAGCGCACCGCTGATGCCGCCGGAGATGAGCGAGGGCTGACTGCCCGCCTGCCGATAGCCGATCAGCCCGCCGACCAGTGCCAGCAGCCCGTAGGCGATCGCCGCGATCGCGCTCAACGGAAACCCAATTGAGAAGTTCATTGAGAAGCTCGGCTAAAACTGGTTAAGACTGGATTAGAACTGGTTAAAACGTTGGCGAGCAATAAGCAATTGGCGATCGCACGCTCCCCAGCTCGATCTCCAACTGCTTACTGCCTGCTTAACAGTATTACAGCGTTTGGTGACAAATCCCTGCGCTCTGTAACGCTTGTTTATTACGATTTACCACTACGATGGACGACTATTTGCCGCTGTAGAAGAAGGCAATTTC
This sequence comes from Thermoleptolyngbya sp. M55_K2018_002, assembly GCF_015295965.1. Lineage (NCBI taxonomy): Bacteria > Bacillati > Cyanobacteriota > Cyanophyceae > Oculatellales > Oculatellaceae > Thermoleptolyngbya > Thermoleptolyngbya sp. M55_K2018_002. Next base: position 21,041 of record NZ_DVEA01000216.1, on the reverse strand, counting down.
CTTATCCTTGAGCGGGGCAAAGTCCGCCGCAATCAACATCTGATTTAGCTCTTCCTGGGGAATGTGCTTCGCGCCAATGCGGACAATGCGCGATCGCATCGTGTTACTCACGCCGCTGCGCTGCCGACCCGCCTCCAGTCCCATCACCCGACTGTAGAGGTCTAATTTGGCTTGGGGAATGGGCGACCCGTCAAAATCAATGCCACGGGCGATCGCCTCATCCACTGCATCCGCCCCCGCTGTGGGGGAAGGTTGAGAATCTGTACTCATGGGGTGAAGAGTCCTTCAAAAGTGTTGAACAAAAGTGTTGAAAATTTGGCTTACAGGGAGCATCTTATCAATTCTCGTGGTCTTCCTTCGAAAATCGGGTACTCTCAACTAGGGGTTAAGCACCTCATCGTTTCCGTGCGACTCTACTTTCTACTTCGTGTTTCAACGCTTTCTTGACATTCGTGTGCGGCTTCTAATCAGCCTTGGTCTTGTGTTGGTGGGGGTCGCAGCGCTCCTGTTTACAAGCTCATCCGCTGTTTTAATCAATAGCGCTCGACAAAAGCGCTCGACAAACTGAGACTCGAAACCTGATTGAAAATCTGTCACGAGTCGAACAGGCATTACAAAACCAGCTAGAAACTCTCGGCAATGCGACCAGTGACTACGCAGCCTGGGATGATACCTATGCCTTTGCTCAAGGAAATAATCCTGGTTACGTAGAAGGCTCGATTACGCCGGTCACGTTTACCTCTTCCCAGACAGACTGGCTGGCGATCGCCCTCGATGCAGAGCTTTTCCTGTACATTGCCAGCTTTGACTATGAAAATGAGGAGATTATCCCAGGGGGTAAGGAATTTCAGGAAGCCGTCCAGGCGCTGCCAATCCTGTTTCAGTTCTCTGAGGAACAGCCTAGCCCCCAAGGCATTGCACTGATCTCTGGTCAGGCAACTCTGTTGGCAAGCCGTCCAATTCTTAGAAGCGATGGCAGTGGGCTTGCGGCGGGCACCTTTATTTTTGGGCAAACTCTGGATGCAGAGAAAATTTCTCGGTTAGCAGCCTCGACCCAGCTATCGCTGTCGTTCTACCCTATCACTGCCCTGCCCGATGCTGATCACACAGACGCTTACAAACAGCTTCAGTCCGGGCAAACCAGCGTGATTACTCCACTGAACACGAAGGCGATCGCCGCCTACGGCCTGGTTCTTGACCTCAAGAACCATCCCGTTATGCTGGTTCGAATCGACGCGCCCCGCCTGTTGTATCAGCAAATGCAGCTCAGCCTGCGCTATTTGGCACTATCGCTGCTGGGGGCCAGCACAGTGTCGGGATTCATCATCTGGCGGCTGCTAGAGCGATCGCTCCGATACCTGCGAGAGCGCGATCGCATCCAGCAAGCCCTCCAGCAAGAAGCCGCCCTGCGTCAGTCAGAACTGCGCTACCGCGAAAAAGCCGAAGAACTCGAACGCACCCTCCAGGAACTTCGCAAAACCCAGGCCCAACTGCTCCAAAGCGAAAAGATGTCCGGCTTAGGGCAACTCGTCGCAGGCATCGCCCACGAAATCAACAACCCCATCGGCTTCATCTACGGCAACATCACCCACGCCCGCCAATATGCCCATGCTCTGCTCAACCTCATCGATCTCTATCAGCAGCATATTCCCGATCCCCCACAACCCGTGCAAGAGGCGCAAGCCAGCATGGATCTACCCTTCATCACTGCTGATTTGCCCAGAATTTTCAACTCCATGCGGGCAGGAGCCGAGCGCATCCGCATTATTGTTCTCTCGCTCCGCACCTTTTCCCGCATGGATGAGGAGGGACTAAAACGGGTCGACATTCACAACGGCATCGATAGCACGCTGCTGATCTTGCAGCATCGGTTTCAGACTTCTGCCCGTGGCTCTGTCATTCAAGTCACGACCAACTACGGCGATCTGCCTCCTGTAGAGTGCTACCCCAGCCAAATCAACCAGGCGGTTCTGAACATCCTCAACAATGCCATAGATGCCCTTCAGACCCCTCAAATTCCCAGTGGATTCCTAGCAGATTCCTCCCAGCCCCTAATCCATATTCAAACTCGATATCTGGAGAACAAGGAGGGCAAAGGAGGCAAAGCGGGTAAGGAGGGAAGCACTGATGGACACATCCAAATCCGCATCTCCAACAACGGTCCCCCAATCCCCGAAGATCTCCAACCCCGCCTGTTCGATCCCTTCTTCACCACCAAGCCCGTCGGCCAGGGCACAGGTCTCGGACTCGCCATGTGCTACCAGATCATCGTCGAAACCCACCACGGCATCCTCCGTTGTAATTCGGCCCCAGGACACCACACCGAATTCATCATTCAAATTCCTGTATCCCAGACAACCAAACGGTTTAAGGCATAAAGAAAATCTTTGATGAACTGCCCTTTCTAAAAAACTTGTCTACTCTGATAAGGAACAGACAGTCCCAAAAATCTATATAAAGCCTTGGGGTCGTGTGGGCTTTGCCTGCATTCGTCCTTTGTGAAGCGCTTTGGAATTTGGTTCGGCGTTGTCCAGCAGTAAGCAAGTAGGCAGAATCTATGGCACAGAGCTTTGGTCTCATTGGTTTGGCCGTGATGGGCGAAAACCTCGCACTCAACATCGAGCGCAACGGCTATTCAATGGCGGTCTACAACCGCACTGGTTCGGTTACAGAAGAATTTATGAGAACGCGGGCCGCAGGGAAAAACTTCGTCGCCTCCTACACCCTGCCTGAGTTTGTGCAATCCCTGGAGCGCCCCCGCAAAATCCTGATCATGGTCAAGGCTGGTGCCCCTGTTGATGCCGTGATCGAACAGCTCAAGCCCTTGCTTGAACCCGGCGACATGATCATCGACGGCGGCAACTCCCTCTACGAAGACACCGAGCGTCGCGTCAAGGATTTGGAATCCACCGGATTGCGCTTTATCGGCATGGGCGTGAGCGGTGGCGAGGAAGGCGCGCTCAACGGGCCGAGCCTGATGCCCGGCGGCACCGAAGCCGCTTATCGCGAAATTGAACCCATTGTCACCAAAATCGCCGCCCAAGTAGACGACGGCCCTTGCGTCACCTACATTGGCCCCGGCGGCTCCGGGCACTACGTCAAGATGGTTCACAACGGCATTGAATATGGCGATATGCAGCTCATTGCCGAAGCCTACGACCTGCTGAAAAATGCAGGCGGACTGACCAACGAGCAACTCCACGCCGCCTTCGCCGAGTGGAACACCACCGACGAACTCAACTCGTTCCTGATCGAAATTACCGCCGACATCTTCCAGAAGATTGACCCCGATACAGGCAAGCACCTGGTGGATTTCATCCTGGATGCGGCTGGGCAAAAAGGCACGGGTCGCTGGACGGTAATGAGCGCCCTAGAACTGGGTGTCAGCATTCCCACCATCATCGCAGCGGTGAATGCCCGAATCATCTCCTCCATCAAAGAAGAGCGGGTTGCAGCATCCAAGGAACTGACGGGGCCCAGCGGACTCTATGAAGGCGACCAGCAAACTTTTATTAACATGGTGCGGGATGCGCTCTACTGTTCCAAGATTTGCTCCTACGCCCAAGGCATGGCGCTGCTGGCCAAGGCTTCGCAAGAGTTTAACTACAACCTGAACCTGGGCGAAATGGCCCGCATCTGGAAGGGTGGCTGCATCATCCGCGCAGGCTTCTTGAACAAAATCAAGAAAGCCTACGACGAGAATCCTGCTCTCCCGAACCTGCTGCTGGCTCCAGAGTTCAAGCAGACTATTCTGGATCGTCAGGCGGCCTGGCGTGAAGTTATTATGACCGCTGCTAAGGTTGGCATTCCGGTGCCCGCCTTCAGCGCCTCGTTGGACTATTTCGACAGCTACCGCCGCGCCACTCTGCCGCAAAACCTCACCCAGGCTCAGCGCGACTACTTTGGGGCACACACCTACCAGCGCATCGACAAAGCAGGCACGTTCCACACCGAATGGGCCCCCGAAGCGCCCGCACTGGCTAGCGTCAGCTAAGGGTTAGAAGCGCTTTTCCTGCAAGAAACCGCCGCTTGGGTTGCCAGGCGACGGTTTTTTAATTCTCAAAATTTTTTAGTTCTAAAAATTTTGAGGTTTGCAGCGCAGCACTCAGAGATTCGTAGCAGACTGGCAGCAGTCAGAACTATCAGCAGTCAGAACCATCAAAAATTCTGGAAGCTTTGACCAGGATAATAGTCGTCCTTAGTTCCTGCCGTCCGCCATTGCAATCCACCATGTAGCTATTCCACCACACCCAAGACCGGTGCTTTGGCGCTGGAAACAACCTCATCGAGCAATCCACCTGCATAGGTTGAGGAATGCGTGAGCGCAAATTGCTGATAAGACGTTTGCATTTGAGCATTCACGGCAACAGTCTTGGCATCATACATCTGCATGGCAGGCTTGGGATATAGCCCGATCGCCACAATCAGCGCTAAGAAGCAAACGGCGATAAACAATTCTCGCGGCTTAGCATCCTCAAATTTCGCATCTGCTGGCAACACGCAGTTGGTTCCAAAGCAGGCAGCTTCCTCATTGCCCTGACGCTTCATTTCAAAATCGCCCAAGTCACAGGACGGAACCACGTCGCACATTAGCTCAGCGCTCGTGCCAAAAAAGACCTGACGCAGCATTGACAGTAAATAGATTGGCGTAAGGATTAGGCCGACTGCGGAGAGAAACACCGTTACCGTGCAGAAGGTAGAACCGTAGACATCGCTCGTCGTCATGCCCATGAATACGGCGATTTCTCCAGCAAATCCGCTCATTCCGGGCAGCGCCAGCGAAGCCATTGCGCCAGCCGTGAATAGGGCAAACACGCGAGGCATCACCTGTCCGATGCCGCCCATCTTGTCCATCATCATGGTGTGGGTGCGGTCGTAGGTTACGCCAGCTAGGAAGAACAGCATCGAAGCAATCAGCCCGTGAGAAATCATTTGCAGCATTGCGCCGCTTACGCCGATATCGGTGAAGGACGCGATGCCTAGCAGCACAAAGCCCATGTGGGAAATGGAGGAGTAGGCAAGGCGACGTTTCATGTTCGTCTGCCCGAAGGAATTGAGCGCACCGTAGACGATGTTGACTGCACCAAGGATAGCCAAAACCGGAGCAAAGTAGACGTGAGCGTTGGGCAGAAGCTCCATATTCAAACGGATTAGCCCATAGCCACCCATTTTCAGCAGCACACCTGCCAGGATCATCGACACTGGGGAGGAAGCTTCGCCGTGAGCATCGGGGAGCCAAGTGTGCATCGGGAAGATGGCCAGCTTAACGCCGAAGGAGATTAGCAGCCCTGCGTAGAGCAGCAGTTCCATTGGCAGGGAGAAGTCCTTGAGGCGGAGGGCGGCAATGTCAAATGTAGTGGTGTTGCCGGAGAAAGCCATTGCCAGACCGGCCACTAGAATGAAAATAGAGGCGATCGCCGTGTACATGAGAAACTTCGTCGCCGCGTACCGACGGTTTTGCCCGCCCCAGATGCACACCAGCAGGTATACGGGAATTAGCTCCACCTCCCACATAATGAAAAACAGCAGGAGATCCTGAGCAACAAACACGCCCACCTGCGCCGCGTATAGCACCAGCATCAGCGCGTAGAACAGGCGCGGTCGCCGATCGACACCCCAAGCGGCAAACATCGACAGCGTGGTCACAAAGCCAGCCAGCAGCACCAGCGGCACCGACAAGCCATCCACCGAAACCGTCCAGCTTAGCCCAAGCTGCGACATCCACCCGAAGGTTTCCACCATCTGAAAGTCTGCGACAGTGGGGTCATAGTGAGTCCAGAAGGCGAAACACATCAGCACAAAGTCCGCCAACCCCACAGCGAGGGCGTACCAACGGACAATTCTGCCGTCTTTGTCCGGCAGCAAGGGAATCAGGAGCGCAGCTACCAGGGGCAGCAGAACGATGGAGGTTAACCAGGGAAAGTCGGTCATGGCGATGAAGCGAATGTAATGAGAATAAATACCTATTGGTCTTGTAAAGTTATTTTACTAAACTTTTCGACTTGCACACACCAATTTTTTCAAGGCGAATCAGTATTAGATTTTGGGTCAACCTTAGAGAGAACTCTGGGTTTTTGTCAGAATCGAGGAATTTCTCTCTCAAAACATTCCTTACCCAAACATTCCTCACCCAAACATTCCCCAGAGCGTCCTTAAATGCCCCAAATGGGATGAAATTTAGGCAGAGAGAGCCTATTTCATGAAGCTTTTATATAAATCCAGTGCAGTTGTCCCCTGTTCTGGGCATTCTGAACCAAGATCAGGACAGATAGTGAACCTCCGAGCTATGGCTTTTTCTGACCCTTCTCACCAAATTTCGTCCGAGCAGACCGCCAGCCGCACGCCCGACCGCTTTCGCCCGGCGACCGATTTCCCTAGAGACGTGTCCCAACTTCAGCGGTCAGAGCTAGAGCGCACCTACCTGGAAATGCGAGAGTGCCTAGTTTTTACTAATCGCAGCCGGGGGCAACTGCTTCGCCGCAACGAGGAGCATAAGCAAACGTCGCTGCAACTCAGGGCAGATGTTGCCAAGCTGCAAGTGTCTATCCAGAAGCTAGCGCAGGAAAAACAGCAGCTTGCTGCTTCGAGCCAAGAACTGCTGCGAGGAATGGAGCAAGAACTGATGGCGATGGGCAGTCGCCTGGAAACGCTGTCATCGGCCTTCGATGCGGTGGCGGATGTAGAAACGGCAGACCGGATGCAGTGGAGCTTTTTGACGCTGCCGCAGCGGTTTTTGAATTTCCTGAATGCGGTTCGCGGTATTGTAAACTGGTGGCGCGAGGAGCAGGGCATTGAACCTACGCCGCCACAGCCTGTGCTGCCTTCTGCGGAGCCAAAGCTGACCCCAGAAGAGGAGGCGCAGAAGCGGAAGGATGATTCGCAAATGTACACAGACCAAGCTTCTGTTGGGCGATCGCTCCTTGATCGATAACTCTCATGGGCAAGAAGCGCATCAACCAACTGCTGAACCAGCTCAAGGAAAACCAGCAGGCCGAACTCCGCAACGCCGCCGCGATTTACTCTGTGGCACAGATTGCGGTGGATGAACTGGAGGCGATCGCCACAGGTGATTTACACAAGCCAGAACGGGCAATTCCCGCAGGGATTGCTTCGCGAATCGCCCCTGAGACTCCAGCGCCCGCCTTGCCTGCGGCCGTGCCAACCCAACTCACTCAAGCGGAACTGCTGCAACGCTACGGTTCGTATAACGGCTGTCGCAGCGCGGCCAAAAAGTTGGGCATTCACTTTCCTAAAAACCCTAGCTGGCCCCAACTTATCGCTGCTTTTTCCTACATCGATGCGTTTCGCCAACTCATCCATGACTACGCGCAACAGCAGGAGATTCGCAATCTTTCTGGTGTCTGGTTCACAGTCACGCTGAAGTAGGCCAGAGCAACCCAGATGAGACCTCAATGTATGTATAGTGCATGTATAAAGTAAACCCTTCAGCCTAGTAGCTATCCGGATTTCTGCGGTTCGCATTTGTTTCTCTCTATATCGAGTCGCTGAGGCAGACAAGCAGAAAATGGACAGATTAATCGTAAAGCTGATCGGGCTGGCGCTTCTGGTAGGTGGAATCTACTTCCTGGGCAAGAACGTGTTTTTTGCAACTAGCCTAGCCTTTTATTGGCGCAATCTTCCGGCGACGGGTTCGCTGCTCTGTCTGATGGGCGGCGTGGCCTCACTGATTTTTTTCCCTCGTCAAACCGGGAGTTTGGGCTGGGGGCTGCTGGCCGTGGGCATTTTGCTGGTCTTTTTCAGCGGGGGTGCATACTTGCTGCCCACCAGCCTGTGGCATTTTGTGGTGTCTTTTGGGGCGATCGCCGCTGGTTTCAAGCTCTTCACCGAGGAGCGCGTCCGATTTTAGCATTCCCGTCTTTCGGGGCCAATCGAGGTTCAGCTATCGCTAACTCAGCGAAAAAACAGGCAAAAACAAGCAAAAACAGCAGTGGGGCAAGAAACTGGCTTTCTCACCCCACTGCCTAAAATTTATGTGCCATGCGTACATCACACGTACACATGAAGTACTAGACTAAGCCTCAGCTTTAAGCCTGCGATGCAAAGACTTGCTGCAAAGACATATCGAGGCTTAACACTAAACTCGTAGCTGATGTCCAAACCTAGCGGAAACGGCGCTTCCGACGAGCCATAATCGCCTTGCGCTTGCGCTTTTCCAGAGGAGTCTCGAAGTGACGGTGGCTCTTCACATCGGCTAAGATTCCCGCCTTGGAAACCTGACGCTTGAACCGTCGCAGTGCCGACTCAATCCCTTCGTTTTCTCCTAAGACCACCTGGGTCATGCAAAACACTCCTTAACTGATTGAACTGATTGCAGAAAATTGTTTAGTCATTTCTCTAAGAATACCGCGTTTTATCCATCCTGTGCTACCCTTACCGCGCAGTTTGAAAGGCTAGCATGGGAAGGCGCTTATGAAGAACTGAACAAAGCCGGAAACCCGGCAGCGTTGTGATTTGAGGGCAAGTGATTTGAAGTTAAGCGGGTTGAGGTCTAGAAATTAAGTTAAGAAGGACAAATCGACGGAGCCAAAATTAACGCTGAGCGCTACGTTTAGATTTTCCAGCGCTTCAATGAGCCAGCTCACTGCATCACGAGAACAAGATTCGTAATGGCTGAATAAAATTGAGAAGCGCCGTTCCAGGGCGGGCTTGACTTTGCGACACAGCAGCACAATCTTGAGCAGTAGTCCTGTCGTCAGCATCGGGCCAAGATTCGTCAACAGATCTACGAAGACAAAATGCTTAGGGTGCTGAGCGCTGTCTACCACCAGGAAATTCAGCAGATGACTACAGGTGCGAACGAGCAAGAAGTCGTTAAGGCGCTGGTCGTCGCTGTCGGGCATGATGTTCTTTAGATAGCCGTAGAGCTGGTTGTTGAACTGTCTGCGCCCATACTCCGGATCGACGGATGACGTGATGTATTCGTACAGGTCGTTCTTAAAATCGGCGAAACAGTGTGTGTAGTTGCTCTGGGCCAGAAAATTTTGAGCCAAATCTTTGTAGCTGCGGTTTCCTTCGATTTTGCCGGTGTAGTGGCGCACCACGCGATTCAAGTCTTGATCTTCTAAGAGGGTGGGGTTAGAGACTGGGTGAATCAGTCGAGGAGTCGAAGGCGTGGCGATCGCCCCCACAAAGGCATTTTCGGCCGCCCGATCTTGACGCACCTGATAGGTCAGGTACTGCGACAGGTCAACCTCAAACTTGTGCTGCCGCGATGCCCGTACTTGGCGAACCGTGTTCTGCTGCTCACGGGTGCAGTCTTCGCTGATCAGGCAATGCTCGTACAGGTAGGGATAGCGCGGAATCAAAGTGCCTAGGGGCCGTTGTCCGTTGCCCTGCTGCGCCTCGGCAGCCTCGCTCAACACTTGGGCCAGGCGACGTAGTGTCAAATACTGCTCAGTCTCGGTGAATTGGCGAGTCAACTCCCGGAGGCGGCGGAGCGATCGCGAGCGGTGGATGCTGATCTGGCTCTGGGCTTGGGCAGCATTGTTTTCAAACAGTTCAATCAGCTTGGGGATAGCCAACTGAGACTGCGATCGCGCCTGCCAGCGGTTAATCAAGATGTGGCAACAGCGGTTTAAGACGTAGCGAAATTCGTCGGACGCAAGACGAGAGGCTGTGACCTTATCAAGCGCCGCCACGATATCGGGATCACTATAGCGAGAGCCATCAATAAACAGCGCATGAAAGCGATCAACCATCTGCTCTGGTGTTTCATGCTCAATCCAGTGCAGGAGATGGTCGTAGATCGTCTGCTCTTCTTGGCTAATCTGCCGATAATAGTGATCAACTTGCGTGGTTACCACAACCTAATGCTCCCTTGTCAAACCCAGCCTCAAACTCAGCTTCCGAACCCGCTAAAGCGAACTGTGATAGTAGATAAACCCCAGTGACCAAGCAGCGACTTAGCGGCTAGAACTCAAATGTGAAACCCGAAGTGCAAATTGAGAGCTGCGCTGAGAGCAATACCGAAAGCAACACATTCCTGGCATTGAGCCTTGCCGTCGATCTCTGCGTAACTTGCTGCTTAACCTTTGCATATATTTACCCGATTGCACTAAATGCTATCAGAGGCTTTTACGCCTTCGGTGTGACTGAAGTCACGCCAAGCTTAAAGCTTTGATGAACTTCATTGGCGAGATCCTGACATCTGTCAAGGAACCCCATGCGTCTTACTATCTACGCTTTGCGTGGGGGTTATGCAAAAACACCAGCCCTCGAATACTGAATTCTCCTGTCGATGTTTGTGTATCAAGTTCTAGAGCGAGACCCCGTGATAATCTGTATTTTTTAAAGCTTTTGTCAAGTTTTCAAGTTGAACTGTAACCCAAGTCGGCAAGTTCTGTATAGAGGGGACGAATGTTTTAGCAGAATAGATTCCGTCTAAACCTGCCTCTTTGCTCATCCCGATGGGTTCATCTGCCGCGCAGACAGGCGGCATCTAACACTGTCCATTCCTCAGCTTGCAAAACTTGGCAGCGGTTGATGCGTCTCGCCAGGATGGGTTTTGCGGTTTGCAGATTAGCTTGGGCTTCGGTCAGTGCCTCCGGATATTGGCGAAACTTGAGGGCTTGCAGCGTGCCGGGACGAAATGTAGCGCGGGAGATCAGCCAAAAGTCGATGCTGTAGCGATCGATCGTGGCTCGCAGCAGCGCTGGATCGAGGGTGTATTGGGCGCGAATCAGGTCGATCGCCCGCTGGCGCATCTGCTGTCCGTAGGCTTTGTGGTAGGGGATGGCGTATTCTCGCCCGAACAAAATCGAGCGACCGGAAAAGACGGGAATGAAGTCAGCTTCGTCCTCCAGAGTGGCAATCACAATATCCTTTGGCTGTTGGGCAAAGAATTCGTACAGGGCGGGGGCACGACCCACCCGAAACTCGTCGGCGGGAAAGGGCGTAATATAGCGCGGATAGAACCAAACGCTGGCGGCGATCGCCCCTATTCCTGTCAGCAGCACACCCGCAGGCAGCCATCGCACCCGTGCCATCGACCACCAGCGCAGCCCCGCCTCCAGCAGCAGCACCAGGGCGATCGCCGCCGCAAAGCACAGCACAAACCGCAGCGTATAGCCTGTGTAGCGACTGGGCAGGTGCAGCCGAAATAGCAGCGCGTGGGCCGCCGCAAACAGCACCAGTGCCGCTGCCACAATCCGCAGTAGCAGTCCTAGATTTTTCACCTGATGCACCAGCGGCGTGGGCAGCTTCCACAGCAGCAGCGGCAAAAACACGCCCAGCCCCATGAGCGGCGGCTTGAAGGTGGGAAACAGCCCGCTGCGATGTCCCGACAGCCAGAACAGGGTGGCATCGTCCAGAAAGAAGCGACCGCGCCCGTCGCCCAGAAATTCCGGGTCGTCCAGCACGTCGGCTGCGGTCAGCGCCGGGCCGTAGGGATTGGCCGCCAGCAGGTAGGGCAGCAGTGTCGCCACTGTGATCCCCAGTCCGATGCCCAAGAACACCCAGTCGGCGCGGCGGCGCGTCAGATTCAATCGTCCTTTGTGCCACTGTAGAACCGAGAACACTAGCACGCCGCCGCACACCAGCGCGTATTGCGGGTAGAACAGGCCCATGAGGGCGATCGCCAGCCAGCAGCCCCAGCTTCGCCGCAGCAGCGTGTAGAGAAACGCCAAAAACAGCGGAATCATGAAGGCGCGGGGCGTGGCCGATGCCAGGTCATCGTGGGACCAAAACACCAGATTAAGCAGCACCGCCGCAAAAAAGCCGCCGATGGGTACAGGGAGAAACTGCATCGCCAGGCCAAAGCCAAAGCCCGTCGCCACCAGCGCCAGCACGGGCGGCAGCAGCTTGCTGAGCAGCAGCGGGTCGATGCCCAGCGCCGCAAACAGCCGATAGAAAGTGGTGAACCCCCAGGGCGCAACGGACTGAAAATAGTCGGCAATCAGGTCATTGGCAAACAAGTCGGGGTCTAAAAACCGCTGCATCCAGAACAGGTGCTGCCGCGCATCATCCTGCACCACGTATTCGGCGCGAAAGGCCCGTTGCAGCACTAGGCTGCTGTAGGCGATCGCCACCAGAAAGCTTGCCCCCAGCCAAAACCATCGACTGCGGCGCGTGTTTGCCAGAAGCGGGTGAGCATTGGGCAGGTGCATCACGCCGGATTCCTCCGCAGGCGGTTCAGCGTTAGCACACAGTTGGTGTCGATCACGCGATAGGTTGAGTCTTCGTATCCAATGCAGCGCCGGGGAATCCGCGAGAGCGCCGGAACTACGCCGCTTTTAATCTGGGTGGGTAGATCGCCAATGCGGTCAGCGTATTCCACCAGCGACGGATTCAGCCGGAAATAGCCGGGACGAAAGGCATTGCGCTGGAGTAGCCAGAAATCGACCTGCTGCCGCTGAATGAACTGCTTGAGTGTGTCCAGGCTGGGGGTGTATTGCGCCTGGATCAAATCGAGCGATCGCCCCACGACCTCGTTGTAGTAGCCCAGGTGATAGGGAATGGCGTAGCCCTTGCCGCCCGCCACGAGCGATCGCCGTGTAAAGCTGGGCAAATTGTTCATCTCTGGCGCGATGGAGGCGATGCGGATGTCCTTGGGCTGCGCCGCCAAAAATTCATACAGTTCCGGTTGCGCTGTGCCGATTACGTAATCCGTGATGGGGTAAGCATTTTCGTTGATTCGCAAAAACAGCGGATAGCCCAGCAGCAGTGCCGTTAGCAGACCCGCCAGTCCCAGCGGAGCCAGCCGCACCCGCGCCGATTGCACCCACCGCAGCAGCGCATCGAAAATTAGCGCCAGCCCAATTCCCGCCGCCAGAATCGCCACCACGCGAAAGGTATGCTCGGTATAGCGGTTGGGCAGGTGCAGCTTGAACCGAACCAGATAAGACAGGACATAAAGCGCAACGGAAGCGGCGATCGCCTGTCCCAAAATATAGGCATTGCCATTCACCCATCGCGCCAGCGGAAACCGACGGGGAAACCGCAGCAGCACAGGCAGCAGCAGCGCAAAAATGACCTGCGGCAGCCCAAACCGCACCCGACTCAGGGGAATCGGCGGCGTGGTGGGATCAGTGTCTTCGGGGTAGAGCCAGTTGAGCGGGCCATAGTCCACCGAACACCAGTCGCCGGGGAGCATTCCCGCTCGTTTGCCGCAGAGCCAGTAGCGGAGGTAGTACTCAAACGGGTCAGAGAGATAAAACTCTGACCAGTTCGGCTCCCAGAAGGTGGGCATTTGCAGCGACTCGGCGGCGGAAACGGTTGGGCCAAAGCCGTGGTTTCGCAATCCGTAGGGCAATAGGACAAAGAAGGCAACGATCAGTCCGGCGATCGCCCGTCGATAGTGCTGGCGGTCATAGGTCAGCCCCGGCCGCCAGCCATCAAACCGCAGCAGCCGCACCAGCAAAATGCCGCAATAGACAAACAACACCTGTGGGTAAAACAAGCCCTGAAGCGCGATGATGCCCAACAAGGGCAGAAATTTTTGCCGCAATAAGAAATAGAGAAACGCAAAGAAAAACGGGTAGACAAAGGCAACCGGGGTCGCCGACACAATATCGTCCCGCATCCAAAAGCCCTGATTTAGCAGCAGCGCCGACAGAAACCCAGCAAACGGCACGGGCAAAATCTCCAGCACGGTGATAAAACACAGCGCCGTCGTCGCTACCGCCAGCACGGGCGGCAGCAGCTTGTGCAGCAGCAGCGGATCAATACCCAGCTTGGCAAAGATCCAGTAGAGCGTGGTGTAACCTTTGGGCGCGACGGCTTGAAAATAGTCGGCGTGAATATCGTTGGGAAATAGATCCGGATCGACAAAGCGCAGCATCCAGGTAACGTGCTGTCGCGCATCGTCCTGCACCACGTAGGCATTGCCAAACGCCTGAAACAGCGCAGGCAAATAATACAGCAGCGACACCAGCAGGCTCAGCCCCAGCCAAAATCGGACGTGCGGTTCCCACAGGGATCGCTTTGCGAATCGCGGCATTTTATCGACTGCCGTCGTCAGAGCAGGCGGGTAAAACCAGGGACGAGAGAATGACATGGCAGAGCAAGGTTACAAAACTTTGCGGACGCGACCCAGAGTAGTGTAATAGTACCTTAGGTTTTGACGGAAGCCATGAGTACCCTCGGCAAGGATTTTCAGAGAGAGTTTGGGAAGAATATTCGAGACACCCTTGCAGCGACTCAATCGCTCTGGCTGCCTGTGCTGCTGCTGGTAGGATTGGTCAGCCTGCGATGTCTCCTGGCTGGCAACATGGGCCAGGTGAATGAAACCAACATCCTCCCCTTTGCCCGACAGCAGGCGAATCCCGACTGGCTTCCCCAGGATTGGTACCTGAATCAGCCCCCTGGCTATCGCGTTCCGTTTATTGCGATCTTTGGACGGATGGCGGATGCTTGGGGGTTCCTACCCACGTCGATTATGGGCAGGCTGCTGGGCTACACGGGGCTATCGGCGGGGCTGGTCTTTCTCAGTCGTCGCATCGGGCTGAGTGTGCCGCTGCTGCTGCTGTCTATGATTTTGTTCCTCTATGTCAACACGGGCCTGAGCGGCGCGTCGGGGGCGCAGGGCACCGTATCCCGCGAGTGGCTATTTGGCGGCATCGAGCCAAAGATTCCTGCCTACACTTGCATTTTGTTTGCCATTGGGCTGCTGCTGGAGGGGCGCATCGGGCTGGCAGGGCTGCTGCTGGGCGTGGCGACTTCGTTTCATACGCTGGTGGGCGGCTGGGCGTTTCTCAGCGCAATGGCGTGGCTGCTGCTGTGGCGGCGCGACCTGCTCCGCAACTGGGGAAAAACGGCCAAAATGCTGGCGCTGTATGCGGTGGGTGCGGTGTTTTCGATTCGCCCTGTGCTGCAACAGTTGACCACGACAACGCCGGAGGGGCGCTTTTCGGAATCCTTTGTGTATGTCTTCATCCGCACGCCGCACCATCTCAATCCGCTGTCGTGGAATGGAGGCTGGTGGCTCAAGCCTGTGACGCTCTTGGCGATCGCCCTCGGCAGTGCCTATCTGCTGCGAAGCATTGCCAAACAGCGGCGACAGTTGCAGACTCCAACGCACCGGGCGCGGATGGGTCTCACTGCTTTTCTGCTGTGCAGCCTGATTCCCTTTGCGGCGGGCTTGCTGGCTGCGCCGTTTGATACGGAAGGCAAGTTTTTGCAATACTACCCGTTTCGGTTTGGCGACATCATGCTGCCGCTGAATGCGTGTCTGCTGGGGTGCTGTGCGCTGGAGCAGGCGTTTGGCACTGGGCCAGCAGGACAGGCGACCCAACGACTGCGGCGCGTGAGCTTGTGGATTGTGGCGGCGGTGTGCGCGGCGCAGGCGGTGGTCTTTGGGCAGCAGGCGATCGCCCTGCAAGAGTTTCCTGGCCGTGCCCAGCGCATTGATGAAAACGGCAAGGAACTGTGTACATGGATTCAGCAAAACACGCCCCGCGACGCAATTTTCGTGACACCGCCTGTAGATCTTGACAACTTTCACTGGCTGGCAGAGCGGGCCACGATTGCCAAATTTAAGCTCGTACCGCCCTCGTCGGTCGGGATTCCGGAATGGATTGACCGCCTGACGCGGCTGAGCGGTGATGTCGATCCGTGGGTTGATATCCGGCGCGATCGCAACAATAGCCTGGACATTCAGCGACGTATGACTCACGGATACCAAAACCTGTCCACCGAGAAGGCGATCGCCCTCATGCAGACCTACAACGCCGCCTATTTCTTATCCAAAGGGCGACCCAAACTCGATCTCCCTGTGGTGTACCAAAATGAAGATTATGCGCTCTACGCAGCGCCAAATGCGTCTTCCCCAAGCGGTGTCTTGGTTTCGCCACCCTAGAGATGCCCCAGAACCACCCTAAATTTCTTGCGATCGCCATTCCCATCAGGGCCCTTATGCACATCGCCGAAACGCCAGGTTCCGTGAGTCAACGCCTGTCCCCAATGGTTCCGACCTGGCTTCGCTATGCCGTCATAGCGCTGATTGTCGCGGGCATTGTCTTCCGCTTCATCAACCTCAGCCAAAAGGTCTACTGGACAGACGAAGCGCTGACTTCGCTGCGATCGTCGGGGCATACCAAAGTGGAGTTTGTGGAGGAGCAGTTCACAGGTGAAGTGATTTCGCCCGAAGCGGTGATGCGCTATCAAAGCCTGGAGCCAGAAAACGGCTGGGGGCACACGCTAGCGGCGCTGATGGGCAATGCCGAACACACGCCGCTGTACTTTTTGGGCGTGCGCGGCTGGATGGAGCTATTTGGCAGCGGGTCGGGCGCGGTGCGGTCACTGTCGGCGGTGTTTGGCGTGCTGGCGTTTCCCTGCGTGTTTTGGCTGGCGCTAGAGTTGTTTCAATCACGAGCAGCGGCGTGGGTCAGCCTGGGGCTATTTGCCATCACGCCGCTGCATATTTTGTATGCTCAAGAGGCGCGGCCCTATAGCCTGTGGACGCTGTGCATCCTGCTGTCGAGTGCGGCGCTGCTGCGGGCGATGCGGGTACGAAGCTGGCAAAGTTGGGCGATTTACGGGCTGAGCGTGGCGCTGGGGTTGTATACACAGCTTTTGTTTGCGCTGGTGGCGATCGCCCATTGTCTCTACGTCGTCAGCATCGAGCAAATCCTGCACAAACGGCGACTGACGGATAATGCCCTGGCCTACGGCTGGGCGGCTGGCGCGGCCCTGTTCTCGCTGTCGCCGTGGATGGTGCTGCTGGTGGTGCGGGCCGACCGCATCCGCGATACGACTGCCTCGCTGAGCCAGGTTACGTCCCTTGAGCAGTTGATCAATCGCTGGTTTCTAGCGCTGAGTCGCGCCTTCGTCGGGATTGACCTGGCGGCCGCGAATGGACTCCTGGTGCTGCTAGTGGTGTGGGCGCTGGTGGTGCTGTGTCGCCAGACGGGGCTGCGCTGCTGGCTGCTGGTGCTGCTGCTGGTGGCGGTGCCGTTTTTGGGGCTGGCGCTGCCGGATGTGCTGCTGGGTGGCTCGCGCACGATTCGCATCCGCTACCTGATTCCGTCGTATGTCGGGCTGCAACTGGCGCTGGCTTACCTGTTTACCAGAGCGCTGGTGCGTCCCCAGTCCTGGCAAAACTGGCTGTGGCGTGGGGTGCTGGGTGTTCTCATGGCGATCGCCCTCAGCAGCAACCTTGACAGCGCCAACTCTGACCTGTGGTGGAACAAGAGCATTTCCCGCAGCGCCTACTATCTGCCCGTTGCCGAGATGATCAACCGCGAGGCTAAACCATTGGTGATCGCCGATCGCCATCCCAGCGCCATTCTCGCCTTTAACCGTCGGCTCGATGCCCATGTGCGGCTGCAACTGGTGGGCGATCGCGATCGCTTTGAGGTGGCGCGGGGCTATAAACCCGTCTTTCTGCTCAATCCTTCAGAAAAACTGCGAGATTCTCTAGAAAGTCGGGGCTATCGGCTCAAAGTTGCCTACCGAGATCCCCACGCTCCCGACGCTGATGCCGATCGTCTATGGCAAGTCCGCCGCCCCGCCAAGGCGCAGCCCCTCCAGCAGAAGCCGTCCTCAGCCCCGGCGAACCTCCCGCGCGACGCTGAGGGATTGTCCGAGGAAGGGTAGGCCGGCGATCGCCGGAATGAAATAGCGCGACGTACACAGCACCCCCAGCGCCGCCGCCGTCGCCGCGTTGAAATAGGGCGCATAGAACAAAATCAGCGCCGCGTCTCGCGTGCCCACGCCCGCAAAGGTCAGCGGCAGCAACCCCGCCAAAATCGCCAGCGGCGACAGCGCCAGGTTCGTGACAAACGGCACCCACGCCTTGAGCGCCAGAATGAAGAACCAGATTTGCAGCAGGTGCAAAAACCAGATGAAGATTGACAGTGCTGAAATTTTTGCCAGGTGAGGGCGATCGCCCCAAAAATAATCGTGCATCTCCTGCCAGGAATGGCTCAGCGTCACCAGCTTTTTGCCCAGCTTCTTCGGCAAATGCTGCTCTGCCTGTCGGAAGAAAAACTGGGCAAAGCGCGGCCAGCCCAGCAGCAGCAGTCCCAGCAGCAGTCCACTCAGCACGCTCACCGTCATCACCCAAAACAGCCAGTCCTTTTGGGGATAGAGCAGCAGCCCAAACACGCACCACAACAGCAGCGACAGCATATCGCAGGCTTTTTCAAACACCACCAGCGACAGCGCCAGGGAACCCGTCAAATGCCCACGATCGCGCATGAAATAGGCCTTGGCAATATCCCCCATCTTCGACGGCAACACCATATTTAGAGAACTCGCCGCCAAAATAAGCTGATTGGCCTCCCAAAAGCCCAGGCGGGAGAGTTCAGGTTTCAGGTTCCAGGGATCAGGCATCAAGTCCGGCTCCAACGCCTGACTTCTAACCTCTAACCCCGATCCCCTAGAATCCGGCATCAGCATTTGCAGCCGCCACGCCGTCAGCATCGTCAGCGGAATCACCATACCCAGGCTGATCGCCATCCAGAGGCGATCGCACTCACGAAATACCCGAATTAGCCCAGCGAAGTCAATCTTCCAGTAGATCAGCAGCAGAATCACGCCGCTGACAAGAATCGAAACCAGTCTTTTCATGCGTGTCTCATCATGCCAGTCTAGCCGCAGCGTTTTGGGCGCTGATATTGGGTGCTGATGCGTTGCGGTCAGTGACTAAGCCGCAGCGCTCAGATCCGCTTGATTATGACATGAGAGAGTAGGAAGTTTTTGGCCCGAATCAAACCAGCACCGAGAGCCGCCAGACAGCAAGCAGAGCAAGGAGACGAGCGGGAGTTTGATGGGTTAAGCGGCGATCGCCCGTGCGCCAATAAAAGTAGAAAACTTTTCCATCAAGTCAGGATTACGCCACCCTTTGGCTGTCTCCTCCATCATGATTTTCAACGCTTCTTCGGGTGAAAACGCCGACTTGTAGGGACGCTCACTGGTCAGCGCGTCATAGATATCGATCATCTGGAAGATCTGAGCCAGGTAGGGAATCTCATTACCCTTCAGCCCATCGGGATAGCCCGACCCGTCCCAGCGCTCATGATGATGACGGATAATCGGAACAACTCCCTGCATGGTTCGGAGCGGCTGGCAGATGCGTTCACCAATCAGCACATGCTGGCGCATGATAATCCATTCTTCTGCGGAAAGCTGACCAACCTTCAGCAGCACCGCGTCTGGAATGCCGACTTTGCCGATATCATGCAGATAGCCGCCCCACATCAGATCGCGGACTTCTGTCCGCGAGAGGCCCAGAAACTCACCAAAGGACTTGCCCAGTTGGACCAGTCGCTCGCAATGGTCGCCCGTATTGGGGTCTCGACTCTCAATGGTGCGGGCAATCGAGAACAGCACCTGACCCGCATGATCCAGATCCTCGTTCAGCCGCTTTTGGCGAACCAAAGAATTCACGCGGGCCGACAGTTCTAGCTGATCAAACGGCTTCGACAAAAAATCATCGCCGCCGGCCTCAATGCCTCGCAAGCGGGCGCGGCGATCGTTCAGCGCGGTAACAAAGACGACCGGAATCAGGCGTGTATGCTCATCCTGCTTGAGCTGGCGGCAAACCTCGTAGCCGTCCATTCCTGGCATCATCACGTCCAGCAGAATCAGGTCTGGATTAGCCTGCGCCACGCAGTTCAGCGCGGCAGTGCCGCTGTCTGCCTCTAGCACGTCGTAGCCTTCCACCGACAAAAGCGCAACTGCTGTCATGCGGCTTGATGGGTGGTCGTCTACGACAAGGATCCTAGGCTTTTCAGAGTCGGAGTAGTTCACAGGAAGATCTCGCTTTCGCTCACTGGAGGGGCTAGTAAGATTCTGGAGCGTAGAGTTTCTATGTGTTGAGCTTGGGGAAGACGCTCGAATAGCTCATGATTCTTTCAGTATGTTGAATGACTGAACACCAGAGATCAGGTTTTTTACGGAGATTTTCTGCATTTAAGGCTTAACAAGTCTGCCAGGGAGGTAACAGAATTTATAGTTTTAGACTGGAGAGTTAGACCAAACCTAAATGTAGTCTATACAACGCTGCATTTTCCCAAATCAGAGGATTAAGGGGTTTTTGGGGTTCATACTGCAACACTAGGAAACAGCCAAGAGGCGCTCCCTCTCTGTGGAATTAATAAAAAAACTGACAGGACTTACGCACTTGCGATCAATTTTCTGGGTTTTGGACGATTTCTCGTAGGCGCAGCCCGCGAGAAATCGTCCAACTGCGTAAGTCCTAACTGATTAAAAACCCAAATGAAAGCGGCGAGAACAGCAAGAATAGCAAATCATAGCAAATCAATGTATCGCAGTCTTGAATGACTTCTAAACTACGAATCTTCATTCGCTTTTCTAGCTGGAATCGTTTTTAATGCCTCAGGATGACCAGAGACTAGCGAGAGATTAACCACTTGTATTTTAGAGATTTCTTCCAAGTATCTGTAGCGGTGACCAGTGATAGCGGATTTGCGGTGGATATGCTGGTGGCATCGGCAACTGGGACGATGCTCTACGCCCGTTTCGCTTTACCTGTGCCCTGCCTACAGCCCAATGTACCCACGCCCAGTCCGTGCCCAACCGAATTTACCTCAATTGGAAAATATACCTTGAATGGCTGAAGAGATTTCACGAAGGATTTCACAAGGGATTTCACAAGGGGTTTCACACGGGGTTTCACCCGATCCCGTTCCTAGCCCTGCTGCTGTCGTGACCGCAGACTGGCTGCTGGATCATCTGGCTGATCCGGGGGTGGCGATCGCCGACTGTCGGTTTTCGCTGATGGAGCCAGATCTGGGGCGGCAGCAGTATCACCAAGGTCACATTCCAGGTGCGGTGTATTTTGACCTGAATGCTGACCTGTCGGGGCCCGTGCAGCGCCACGGCGGCCGCCATCCCCTGCCCCACCCAGACGCTCTGGCGCAAACCCTGGCGGCAGCGGGCATTACCCGCGGCGAAACCTGGGTGATTGCCTATGATGACTCGCGGTTGGGCTTTGCGTCTCGGTTTTGGTGGCTGCTGCGGTATCTGGGTCATGATCGGGTGGCGGTGCTAGACGGCGGCTTCGCGCACTGGCAGGCGGCAGGATATCCTGTGACAGCGGCGACTGCGCCCAGCACCCC
>NZ_DVEA01000342.1:0-26589 GCF_015295965.1 Thermoleptolyngbya sp. M55_K2018_002 | reverse complement strand
GGATGTTTGAAAAGTCCTACTGTTTGTAGCAAAGCGTGCAAGATCCCCTTAAATCTCCCTTAAAAATAAAAAGGGGGACTTTAAGGCGGGTTCCCCCTTTTAAGGGGGGCTAGGGGAGATCTCTGAGTGCTTAACATTACAGGCGATACCTTTTCAAACACGCTCTTAGAAAAGCATTTGTGCAAGAGGTCTACTAAAGATCAGCTAAAAATCAGCATCTTCTCTCCGAATGCGATCGCACAGCACGTAAATCGCCTGCACCACGCGCTCGTACAGTGCCTCATCAGACCCTTCATGCTCAAACAACTGGCGCGTTTCTTCGACCCAAGCATCGGCCGTTTCGGTCGTCCACTCTTCCATCAGGTCTAGCTCCATCTCTTCCAGTTTCATCGCTTCTAGCTCCAGGTTTTGTAGCAGTACCGGGTCTTCGGGCATGTCGATTTCTGTTTCGGTCCATTGGTTCGAGTCAGCCCGTTCTGAATCAGCCGTCAAATTCCACAGCAAGTCCATCTGAGCAAAATCGGGCGGGTATTGGGGTCGTCGTGCCATGTCGCCTCACCAAATTTAGTACAAATATACTAAATCGGATTGGAGTAAAACGCTAGCCCTGGTGACGGATTTTTAGCTTGATTTAACGACTTGTAGGACTTATCAGTTGGACAATTTCTCGCGGGCTGCGCCTGCGAGAAATTGTCCAAAACCCAAAGAGCTTATCGCAAGTGCCTAAGTCCTGGACTTGATTGAACAACTTGATTGACGGGCAATCCAAAATCGAGAATTGATATAGTCTCTGGCCTCAATCCATCTTGTAAAGCACCAAAATTTAGCCCTGAGACAGAGCATTGAGAACAGTTCTGGGCGATCGCCCGTGCTACAGTCTAAGCATCACAAGCGCTGACGATGCGCGGTTTGAAGCCCTTGGGTTTGGGAGCTTTTGGTCAACCATGCCGTTTCCCCGTTCTAGTGGTATTTTGCTGCACCCCACGTCGTTTCCCAGCCGCTATGGAATTGGGGATTTGGGAGACAGCGCCTATCGGTTTGTCGAGTTTTTGCAGCGCAGCGGGCAGCAGTTTTGGCAGGTATTGCCGCTGGGGCCGACGGGGCATGGCAACTCGCCCTATATGTGCTTTTCGTCGATGGCGGGCAATCCGCTGCTGATCAGCCCCGATCGCCTCTATCACGAGGGCTGGCTGACGGATGAAGACCTGGAAAATTTGCCCGATTTTCCCGCCGAGCGAGTCGAGTATGACCGGGTGATTGAAACCAAGATGCCGCTGTTGCTGAAGGCAGCCCAGCGCTTTAAGGAACACGCCACGGTGGAGCAGCGCATGGAGTTCGATGCGTTTTGCGCCAGCCGCGCCTTTTGGCTAAATGACTATGCGCTGTTTATTGCGCTGAAGCAGGCCCAAGGCGGCATGAGCTGGCACCAGTGGGATGAGGCGATCGCCAGTCGAGACTCAGAAGCCCTGGCCGAGTGGCGGCTCAAGCTCAGCGAAGAAATCTTTCAGCACAAGTATTTGCAGTTCGAGTTTTTCCGCCAGTGGTCTACGCTGCGCGACTACGCCAACGACCTGGGCATCCGCATCATTGGCGACATCCCCATCTACGTGGCACACGATAGCGTGGACGTGTGGGCATTTCCCGAATTCTTCCATCTCGACCCAGAAACGGGTGAACCCGCGCTGATGGCCGGCGTGCCGCCCGATTACTTCAGTGAAACAGGGCAACTCTGGGGCAACCCGATTTATCACTGGGAAGCGCTAGAAAAAGCAGGCTTTGGCTGGTGGCTCCAGCGGTTTCGCGCCACGCTGGACTATGTAGATATCGTCCGCATCGACCATTTTCGGGGCTTTTGCGCCTACTGGGCCGTGCCCCAGGGCGAAGAAACTGCGATGAATGGGGAATGGATTGATGCACCGGGCACCGCATTCTTTGAAACCCTGGAAACGGAACTGGGGCATTTGCCGATTTTGGCAGAAGACCTGGGCGTGATTACGCCGGATGTGGAAGAACTGCGCGATCGCTTCGAGTTTCCCGGCATGAAAATCCTGCAATTTGCCTTTGGCGGCGGCGCAGATAATCCGTTTCTGCCGTTCAATTTTGAGCGCAACTGCGTCGTTTACACAGGCACTCATGACAACGACACCACCCAGGGCTGGTTTAGCGAACTGCCCGAATACGAGCGCGATCGCCTGATTCGCTACCTGGGCTGCACGTCCGAAGCGGGTATCCACTGGGATCTAATTCGGCTGGGCATGGCCTCGGTGGCCAACCAGGCCATTTTCCCGCTGCAAGACCTGCTAGGACTGGGCACCGAGTCCCGCATGAACTATCCCGGTAAGCCCGATGGCAACTGGGGCTGGCGATATGGGGCCGAAGTTTTAACGGAGGAACTGGGCGATCGCCTCCTGGCACTCGTGGAACTCTACGGCCGCGCTCCCAAGCCTCCCTCCAAGCAGGAACGAGAACCCCTGAACGACATCGAGCCTGGCCATCACGACCATGTGTAGGAACTATAGGACTTACGCAGTTGGACGACTTCTCGCGGGCTGCGCCGCTAGAAATCATCCAAAATCCAGAAAGCCTATCGCAAGTGCGTAAGTCCTGAGCTAGTTAAAACGGGATATGCAACTTTGCCGATCCCCCTCAACTTCTAGTGTGCCGAAGGCTTCAAGCCCTCCTCCAGAGCGGGAGAGGAACTTCAAGCCTCTCTTGCTCCCCTTCTCTCAGGTCGGCAGAAGAGGCTGGGGGATGAGGGCGATTTGGAACACAAGACCATCAGTTGGTCTGAGCATTCGCAGAAGCTTGAGGGCTGTCCTGCCCTGGTGGGGGCGGAAAGACGACAGACTGGACGGCTCCAGGCTGACCAATGGGCTTTGCTTCCTGCTCGTTGTAGGACACCAGCACGCCACCTGCATTGCCAGCGCGAATCCGAACTTCGCGGTCGGCTGCCCAACTACGCTGCGTGCCTGCCTGCATCATGCCTTCAAAATCGGTACGTCCGTCCACCGTCACCCGCAGCCAGGATTGTTCCCGCAGCGTGATTTCTACACGCACGGGCTTGGCAGGTACAGCAGGCGACGGGCTGGGAGAGGGACTGGTGGCGATCGCCTGTGTGGTGGGCGATTGTCCAGGCTGGGCGGCAGGGCTGGCGGCAGTCGGCGAGGGCGAGGCGATGAGCGAGGGGACAGGAGAGGGCTGGTTCGCCGTAATTGGCGTGGTAGAACGGCTCCAGACGTAGGACAGTCCGGCGATCGCCGCTGCAATCAGCCCCACATAAGCAAAGTACAAATGCAGCGGGCGCAGTTGTGCCTCCGGGGTTTCCTGCCAGGAGGGTTGAATTTCAGCGTTTTGCGGCTCCAGTGGAAACTCGTTTGCCAGGGCGTGCCCGTCTAGCCCCAGCGCGTCTGCATAGCGGCGCAAAAAGCCCCGAATGTAGACTCCTTCGGGAAGCTCTTTGAAATTTCCAGACTCGATCGCCCGAATCACTCGCGGCTGAATCATCGTCCGGGCAGAAACCTGGTCGATCGAGAGCATCTGCTGCTCCCGAAGCTGGTGCAGTTCATAGCCCAACTCTTCTAGCTTCAGGATTTGCTCTTGCTCTAGTGGAGAAAGACCCTTACTCATAGCATCCAGCACCTTACGCTCCTCACTGTGACGTGACCTGTTGAGACGACATGACTTGGTGAGACATGATTCTGATGATTCGGTCGGCCGCACAAGCTCGGCATCATCCTCAAAAAGCCAGACTCTAAACCCCCAAAAGAGGGCGACACGGATAAGAGCATATTACTTCAAAATCCTACGGGTCTGAAGGGGGTTTGGCGAAATTACCAGCCTGCGCTCGGAGAAAATCCAGCTCCTTGGAGGTCAGGTTTCGATAGCGTCCGGGAGGCAAATCTCCCAGCAAAATCGGCCCGATCGCCACTCGATGGAGCGACATTACGGGATGCCCCAACTGCTCAGCAACGCGGCGGATCTGTCGATTTCGCCCTTCATACAAGACGATTTTCAGCAGGGTTTTGTTCGGTCGAGCATCGAGGGGCGTGACTTCGGCAGGCAGGGTTGGGCGATTGTCTAGCAGCACGCCGCCTTGCCACTGCCGTAGGGTCTCCGCGCTGGGGCGGCCAGCAACCCACACTTCGTACACCTTGGGAATGTGGTGAGACGGATGAGTGAGGGGAAAGGTCAGGGAACCGTCGTTGGTCAGCAGCAGCGCCCCGGTGGAGTTGGTATCCAGGCGGCCAACCGGATGTAGCCCACTGCTCTGCCGCAGGTGCGCTGGCAACAGGTCTAGCACGGTGCGCCGCTGCTGCGGATCGTGGCAGGTGGAGACCACGCCGGTCGGCTTGTGCAGCAGCAGGTAGAGCAAGTCTGGACGCGCCTGGGCATTTAGCAGTTTGCCGTCTACTTCGAGGCGATCGCCCGCCAAATCCGCTACCTGCCCCAGCGTCGCTACCTGCCCATTCAGCCGCACCCGCCCCGCTCGGATCATCTGCTCTGCCTGACGGCGCGAAGCAATGCCATATTGAGACAAAATTTTCTGAATTCGCTCAGCCATATCGACATATCGACTCAGATTGATTCTCGATTTTGGATCTGCGATTTTGGTTTGCGATTTTGATTTGCGATTTTGGGCCGGTCGAGCATCCGCGAGGCTTCCAGCAATCCCATTCGTAGCGCCCTACAGGAAGCCTGATACCCGCCGTGCCTATCTGGTTCGCACCCTGTGATCCCCCCATCCCCCCATTCCCCAGCGCTCGCAGCCCTCACGATCGCCGAATATTCAAGCAGCACCAGTCCTGCCTGCGCCAGAGCGTAGCCACAATCCAGCCATTGGCTTCGAGCGAGTCGGCGATGGGCTTCACCTGATCCAGCAAGATGCCGCTGAGAACGCCCCAAGTGCTGGGCTTGGCGATCGCCCCAAAGCCGGGGATCAAGTCAAGAATCACCTCTGCCAGGATGTTGCACACAAACCCATCGACGGGCGCAGGCAGCATTTGGGTGAGGTGATCCAGGCTGCCCAGTTCAACGATCAGACGCTCTGGCGCAATGCCGTTTAGCTCTCGGCTGGCATTGGTGGAGTCAATCGTCAACGGGTCCGTATCCACCGCGTAGGCTTGCTTTGCCCCTAACAGCAGCGCCGCGATAGAGAGAATGCCAGAACCACAGCCAATATCGGCAATGGTGATATCCGACGGCCCCTCAATCCGCATTTCCAGCGCCTCCAGACAAAGCTGCGTTGTGGCGTGGGCCCCTGTGCCAAAAGCAACCCCAGGGTCGAGTTGCAGCACAATGCGATCGCCCTGTGCCGGGACAGGCAGCCAGGCAGGGTTAATCAAGAGGCGATCGCCCACTTCCTGCGGATGCCAATACTGCTTCCAGCTACTCGACCAGTCCTCTTCGTCAATCATCTGCCACTGCACCCCGGGCACTGCCACCCCCGCGCACAGGGCATCCTGCTTGAGCCGCAGCGCCAGCGCCGACAGATCCAGCAGCTCAGCTTGAGTCTGTGGCAAGTAGCCGCGCACCAGCACGCCAAACTCCTTGCGTTCACTCGCCGTGCCTTTGCAGCCAAACTCTTCCAGCCGCCAAGACACCAGGTCTTCTGCCGCCGGATCGCACAACGCTTGTATTTCCCACCAGGTGGACATAAGAGGTTGGGGTGTGTTGTTAAAGCTGGAAGGAATGACGCACGTTACGCACTTCAGAACCTCAAAGACTCCAGTCCAGTACACACATCTCGGTTTTTTGCGTCAGGCTCTGAAAGATCCCCCTGAATCCCCCTTAACAAGGGGGACTTTCGATCCAGTTTTCCCTGCTGCGGGTCACGCCGGGTTCAGTTCCC
Organism: Thermoleptolyngbya sp. M55_K2018_002; assembly: GCF_015295965.1. Taxonomy (NCBI): domain Bacteria; kingdom Bacillati; phylum Cyanobacteriota; class Cyanophyceae; order Oculatellales; family Oculatellaceae; genus Thermoleptolyngbya; species Thermoleptolyngbya sp. M55_K2018_002. Next base: position 20,741 of record NZ_DVEA01000342.1, on the reverse strand, counting down.
CCCTTGTCTAAGGGGGGTTAGGGGGGATCAAAGCATCGCCAATAGCTAAACGGTCTCGCCTTTTACGCAACGCGCCCAAACCAATCAACGCTGCAACCCAGCGCTAAGAGGTGGGCAGCGTCACCGTATAGGCATCGCGGATGCCGGGAACCTGGGTGATTTCGTTGAGAATGCCGTCTGGCAGGGGATCATCCAGGCTCAGCACCATCACCGCGTCGCCCCGCACAATCTTGCGGCCGACCTGCATACTGGCAATGTTGACATTCAAGCTGCCCAGCAGGGAACCCAGTTTACCAATGATCCCCGGCATGTCGCGGTGCAGGGTGAACAGCATATGGCGGCTGGGCGGCACGTTAATGGGGAAGTCGTCGATATTGGTGATGCGGATTTCGTTGTCGCCCAGGAGCGCACCCGTGACGGTATGTTCGCCGTTGGGGCCGCTGGCCGACAGACGCAGAGAACCCGTGTAGTCAATCACCGCCGCGTCGCGGGTTTCCACCACGCGAATGCCTCGCTCCTTGGCTTCAATGCTGGCGTTGACGTAGTTAACCCGCTCTTGCAAGGCAGTAGACAGCAGCCCCTTCAGCGCCGCCACCACGACAGGCTGGCTCTCGTTGCTAGCAAGTTCGCCCTGGAGCCGCACATTCAGCGACTCGACGCGACCACCCGTGAGCTGGCTAATCAGGTTGCCCAAAATTTCTGCCAGTTGCAAGTAGGGGCGCAGTTTTTCCAGCAGGTCGGGCCGCAGACCAGGAATATTGACCGCCGAGCGGGCAGGCAGCCCCAGCAGCACATCGCGGATCTGCTCGGCTACATCGATCGCCACGTTGACCTGAGCTTCTTCGGTGGACGCGCCGAGGTGGGGCGTGAGGATGGCTTCTTTGCCTAGGGCCCGCAGGGGGGACTCACCCAACGGCTCTGATTCGTATACATCCAGAGCGGCTCCGGCGATTTTGCCTTCCTTAAGGGCGATCGCTAGGGCTTCTTCGTCAATGATTCCACCCCGCGCACAGTTGATAATACGAGCCGTGGGCTTCATCTTGGCTAGCGACTCAGCATTGATCATGTGCTGCGTTTCTGGCGTTTTGGGCAGGTGCAGCGTAATATAGTCCGACTCGCGCAGCAGCAGATCCAGATCCACCAAGTGGCAGCCCATCTGCTCGGCGCGTTCGCTGGAAAGGAATGGGTCGTAGGCAAGCAGGCGCATCTCCATTGCCCGCGCCACTTTCGCCACATGGGAGCCGATCTTGCCCAGCCCAACGATCCCCAGCGTCTTCTTGTAGACCTCGACCCCTGTGAAGCTCTTGCGATCCCACTCGCCCGCCTTCACCGATTGATTGGCAGCGGGGATATGACGCGACAGGGCTAGCATCATCGCTAGGGCGTGTTCTGCTGCGGCAATGGTGTTGCCTTCGGGCGAGTTGACCACGAGGATGCCGCGACGGGTCGCCGCAGGCACATCGACATTATCCACACCCACGCCCGCACGGCCAATGATTTTGAGCTGAGTGCCTGCTTCGATGATTTCCTGAGTAACGCGCGTGCCAGAACGAATCATCAGCGCGTCGTAGTCGGGAATGATCTGTACCAGTTGGTCAGGAGACAGCCCGGTTTTCACATCGACCTGAGCAACCTGCGAGAGGATGTCAATTCCGATTTGGTCAATTGGGTCGGAAACAAGAACCTTAGACATGATGATGGGCTGACAGGTTGAGAGAACAGTTTAGACAGTTAGTTAGACAGTTAGACAGCTTGAAAGACGAGTCAAAAGCAAACGCGATACCGAAACCCGCACTAAGGGTATGAAGCGCTGAGGTGGGGAGGCAACCGAATGAGGCGTTCAGACGAAGCCCAGGCGCAGTTTAGACGCAGGTTCACGCTCCTCAACGGGCGAGTTGCTCTGGTATTGAATGAACCCGTCATGGGCGATCGCCCCAAGAACCCCAGAATCTTTGGACGGGAAAAAGCCGGGCCGGTTCGCAGTGCGCCGGAGCAGAACAGAGTTTTCCACAGACCGAAGGTCATTTTACTGCAAAGCGGTATACCAATCGGGTTTACACCCGAAAGTTTTTGGGTTTGCCCGCTGGGGCCGGGTTCCAATGACGGATTTCAATGACGGCCCTTAGAGTACGGCTATCCACACTCGCGGAGAAATTGCAATGTTTTGAAACATTTTGTTATATTTATTTACAGATTGAAACAAGCCAAGACAGGAGGCTGTTATGACGCTTCTCATTGCACTGTTTGTAATCGCCTGGGTCGCCGCTTCAGTCATTGGAACTCAGGCCTACTTCCGGGGCGAACAGTCCAAGCCAATTCACGAGCGCAACTGGAATTCTGAGTCCTTCGAGCAGCTTGCCGCCTCCATCACTGCGACGGAAGTGGACTACAGCACGCGAGTTCCCGGTTACCTGGGGATCAGAGGTTAGATAAGGGTTGGGGAGGCTGATCGGGCTTGCCCGCTGGTTGCAGTGTCTCTCCTCACTGTGCCACCAAAGTCGAATAGGGCGATCGCCCTCTGACACGCCTACCCACGCTTCTGAGTTTCGTTGCAACGCACGATTTGAGCCAGATCACCTGCGCCCTCCTGCTGGGGGGCTTTTTTGTGCCCAATCCTGCGTTAGGACTGACGCAGTTGGACGATTTCTACCCCAGACCCCTGAACCCCAGTCGCTAAAGCATCATGAACATCAAAGCGTCATGAACATTCGTCGATCGAGCGTCCGGGGATCATGACTTTCCATGAAGTGCGTCAGGTCTTCGTCGCTTTCGAGCCGCCCATCAACCAGGCTGACAATGCGATCGGCAATGTCGAGGATGCGGTTGTCGTGGGTCACCATCAAAATCGTGCAGTTCTGTTCCTTGGCCAACCGCTGCATCAGTTCTACAACTTCTCGCCCGCTTTTTTTGTCGAGGGCGGCGGTGGGTTCGTCCGCCAGGATCAGGGTTGGCTGGTTGACTAGGGCACGGGCGATCGCCACGCGCTGTTTTTGACCGCCAGAGAGGGCGCGGGGCTTGTAATCGACCCGTTCCCCCAGCCCCAGTTGGGTCAGCATGGCAACGGATTGCTCTCGCTTGGTGCGCCAGTTGGGCATGAGCTCCACGGCCATTTCCACGTTTTGGGACGCAGTGAGCGAGTCAAACAGGTTGTGGGCCTGAAAGATAAAGCCGATGTTGCGCCGCACCTCCACGAGTTGCCCCCGGCCCATGCCCACCAGCTCGCGCCCCAGCACCCTGAGGCTGCCGTCTTGCACGGTTCGCAGTGCGCCAATCAGCGTCAGCAGCGTAGTTTTGCCGGAGCCGGATGGGCCGGTCATGATCACGATTTGCCCCGGCAGCAGGTCGAGGTTGATGTTATAAAGCACCTGCTTCTGGAGTTCGCCCTGACCAAAGAAATAATTGAGGTTGCGAATCTGGACGGTGGGGGGCGGTGGCGGCGGGATGGCTGCTGTAGAGCCAGAGTCGGGGTTGGGTGCGGCCGTGGGGCGATCGCCCGCCAGATTTTCCATCATGCAGCAAAGTTCGTGATTCACTAGAAGCAGCCCATTGGGTTATCCCCAGGTTGCCTCCCATTATCGCTACTGCAACGTTGTTTTGGAGACAATGCGGGTCTTTTTGCGATCGCTCTCCGACAGTTCCTCGCCCTCTTGCAGGCGGGTGGCGTTTTCTTGCAGCACGGTGGCAGCCGTTTGGTCGCCCATTTGCAGCGCAGTCTTGGCAGCAGATTGCAGCATGGTAGCCGCTCCAGCGCGATCGCCCTGTTGCAGCTTTTGCTCGGCAATTTGGGTTTGGCGATATTTGCCCAGCGCCAGCACATGCTGCTGCACCTGCGGGTCGGGCGCTGGCTGGAACGTGGTCACAACGTTCGCTTCAACAATCACCGGGTCACTCAGCACGCTCTCCAAATTCTGCGCCGGGTCGTCATAGCGCACCTGCACCTGCACCAGCGGATGCCGCCCCACCGGAAGCTGAGAGGCATAGAGATTTGCCAACACCACTCGCGGCGAGTCCACCATCAAGTCGCCCAGGCGCACCGACACCTGCCCCGCCTCCTGAATCGGTTGCAGTTCCACCGTTTCGGGCACGACTTGCGCCACGGGCTTGAGTTCCGCCAGCCGCACACCGGGCATCATCTTCAGCAGCAGATAGGCATTCGTCAGCCCGACAGACTGCACCCGGCTAAACAGGCGGGTAAACTCCAGCAGCGCGTCTTCCGGCGTTTGAATATAAGACAGCGCCCCGCCCCCCGCATCGGCGATTCGCTCCAAAATGTCCTGGTTCCAATGGTCGCCGAAGCCCAGGGTGTTCAGCGTCAGGTTATATTCCGCCGCCAAGTGGGCCAACTTCAGACAGCGGTCGTTGTCGCCATGTTCATTTTCGCCATCTGTGAGCAAAAACGCCTGGGAAATCGTGTCTTTTTTCGCCTTCGCCAGTTCCTCAATGCCCAGGCGCATCCCTTCGTCGATGCAGGTGCCGCCGCTGGTTTTGAGGCGACTGATCTCGCTCTTGAGTCCGGCAGGATTGTCGAGCACCTGGTTGGGCACCAGCACCTTGGCTTTGTGGTCAAACACGACCACCGAGAGGCGATCGCCCGGCGACAGGCTATCCACAATCTTTAGCGCCGCCTGCTTGACGGTTTCCATTGGGCGACCGTTCATCGAGCCGCTGTGATCCAAAATTAAACACAGGTTGAGGGGTGCCGTGCGACCTGCTGAAGCGGCGATCGCCGACATCGAAATTGCCAACTGCCGCTGACTACTCACCTGCGCCACATCCAAATTGGCATCACTCAGCGACGCTTGCAGACCCACTTTCATAGCCCCAGGCTCCAGTCTAAAGAGAATAAAGAGAATGTAGAGAATATGTTGAAAACAGGCGGCATTTCCTGACGGAGTGAAGTCCACACTGCCCGAACCAGACGAAGGGAGCGGAATCTCCCGCAAACCTCACTCACTTCAAAAACGCTATATTTCGATGTTCTGCCTCTTCAATACTCCAAGGCCCCAGTTCCCAATTCCGCAAACTGCCCCAATCTTCCCACGCTTTTCCCAAATCCCTGATGGGCCAGTCTTCTCGACCGCTACGATGCCCCTCACGCTACTATGTTAAAAGCGGCGTTCGTAGAAACAGCGCAGCTCATACGCTAATTCAGGCGTAAGTCCTCCCGCAAGTTCACACGCCAACTGTTTCGGCAAGCGTCCAGGCGAGTTTGATCCTATGAGTTCATCGATTAAGGCCGTTCAGTCCAATTATTACTACGGGGATGCTGCCTATCGCACGCCCCCGCCCGATCTGCCCTCGCTGCTGCTCAAAGAGCGCATCATTTACCTGGGGCTGCCGCTGGTTTCGTCAGACGACCTCAAGCGCCAGTTAGGGGTCGATGTGACCAAGCTAATCATCGCGCAACTCCTCTACCTTCAGTTCGACGATCCCGAAAAGCCCATTTACTTTTACATCAACTCCACAGGCACCTCCTGGTATACCAACGATGCAATCGGCTACGAAACCGAAGCCTTTGCCATCTGCGACACCATTTCCTACGTCAAACCCCCCGTCCACACCATCTGCATTGGCCAGGCAATGGGCACGGCTGCCATGATTCTCTCAGCAGGCACGAAGGGCTTCCGCGCCAGCCTGCCCCACGCCACCATCGTGCTAAACCAGCCCCGCACGGGCATGGGACAGGCCCAGGCAACCGACATCCAGATCCGCGCCCGCGAAGTGCTAATCAACAAGCAGGCCACTCTGGAAATTCTTTCCCGCAACACGGGTCAGCCCATTGAGAAAATTGCCAAGGACACCGATCGCATCTTTTACCTGAACCCCTACGAAGCCAAGGAATACGGGCTAATCGATCGCGTCCTCGAAAGCGCCAAAGAATTGCCAAAGCAAATTCCGGCATTGACCTAGCTGCATTCGCTAGCTGCATTAGCAAGATGATCAGGCGATGCGGAGAGAATGGGAATCGCTGCTATTCCAGGACTTCCCTACTCCCATCGCGCTGTCTGTCATCCCCGCCCCCCTCCCACTCACAGTCTTTCCCATGTCTGTAGATCCCGTCCTCCGAGTTCCCTACAACATTCCCGGCAGTCCCTACTGGCAGTGGATCAATATCTACACCCGCATGAGCCAGGAGCGGATTATTTTTCTCAACCAGCCCATTACCGACGGGTTTGCCAATTCCATCATCTCAGCACTGCTGTATCTAGACTCGCAGGATCAGAGCAAACCGATTTACTTTTATATCAACTCGCTGGGCGATCCGCTGATGGCGGGCATGGGGTCGATGGCGATTGGCATGATGTCGATCAATGCTGGACTCGCCATCTACGACACGATGCAGCACATCAAGTCGCCAATTCTGACGATTTGTATGGGCCAGTGTTTTGGAATGGCGACGGTGCTGCTGTCGGCGGGCACAAAGGGCAAACGAGCCAGCCTGCCGCACACCATGATTGCTCTGGCCCATCCCCAGAGTGGCTCTCGCGGTCAGGCAACCGACATCGAGATTAATGCAAAAGAGGTGTTGAGTAAGCAGCGCACGATTATAGAGCTACTCTCGGAAACCACCGGACAGCCTGCTGAGCGCATCCATCAAGATATGGATCGGATGTTTTATCTCACGCCGACTCAGGCAAAAGAGTATGGGCTGATTGACCTGGTACTCGAAAGCCCGAAGCTGGCAGGAGCAGGCGTTGGGCGCTAGGGGATTCATGCGGCTCTCTACCGAATTCTTCCTCAGTTCCAACACCCCCCTCCTGCAAATTCCCATTACATACCCTTTCACCCCTTCAAAGACCTATGCCGATTGGAATTCCTAGCGTCCCCTATCGCCTCCCTGGCAGTTCCTTTGAGCAGTGGATCAGCATCTACGAGCGGCTGTTTCGGGAGCGGATTATCTTTCTAGCAGAAGAGGTAGACGACGGCATTGCGAATGCAATTGTCGCCTATATGCTTTATCTCGATTCGGACGACAACACGAAGCCAATTTATCTGTATATCAATTCGCCGGGCGGATCGGTCACGGCAGGGATGGCGATCTATGACACCATGCGCCACATCAAATCGGAAGTGGTCACCATTTGTGTGGGACTGGCGGCTTCGATGGGGTCCTTCCTGTTGACGGGGGGGACGAAGGGTAAGCGCTTGGCCCTGCCCCATTCGCGGATTATGATTCACCAGCCCTTAGGTGGAACGGGTCGTCGTCAGGCCACCGATATTGAAATCGAGGCGCGGCAGATCTTGCGGGTGCGCCAGGAACTCAATGAGATGATGGCGCTGCACACGGGCAAGACGGTGGAGCAGATTGAAAAAGATACCGACCGGGACTACTTTATGTCGGCGCAGGAGGCGGTGGAATACGGTTTGATTGACCGAGTGATTACGGATGCGAACGCCCAAAGTTGAGATTTCAATCATTCTTTCAATTATTCAAATTGAAATTTCTAGGAGCGAACGATTACACTTGGAACGCTAAGTGTGGAACGCTGAGTGTGGAACGCTAACGTGGAACGCTAACGTGGAACGCTAACGTGGAACGCTTGAGGCGATCGCCCGGTTGATGAGCCTTGTTGATGAACCTTGCTGAGTGCTACCGGATTTTGGGACTGAGAAGCAGCGCCACCTACGAGGAGATCAAATCTTCCTATCGGCGGCTGGCGCGGCAATATCATCCCGACCTGAATCCGGACAGCGCTCAGCAGGCGGAGCAGTTTATCCAGGTGAATGCGGCCTATCGGCGACTGATGGAGTTGGTGCAGCCAGCGGGCATGGGCGATCGCCCTCCGCCTTCCCCTGCCCCGCCGCGACCCGCACCAAGCGCAGCCGATGCGTCCCCATCCGCAGCCTCGCCAAAAGCCACATCGCCCTCCTCCGCCCCAAAAGCCCAAACCCAGCGGAGTCCCACCGCACAGTCCGGCTCTGGCATTCGCAAGCGCCCGCCGATTCAGCGCAACCCGGATGCCTCGCCGACGGATCATCAGCTCAAAGAGCATGTCTATAGCCGCCTCCAGCAGTTGTTGCGGCAGCAGCGCTATCCCCGCGCCGTCGCGCTGGTTGAAGGGCTGGCCCAGCGGTTGCCCAACGACCTAGAGGTGCGTCAATGGCTGGCGATCGCCTATCAGCGCTGGGGCCGCCACCTGGTTGACCTGAAGCAGCCCGAAAAAGCCCGCATCTACCTCAACAAGGCCCTCCGCACTGATCCGCGCAATCGCGCCCTCTGGTTTGAGGTTGATCGTGACCTGCGCCGACTGGACGGTATTGAGATTTTGTAGGGGCCAGGGGGCCGGGGGCTAGAGGTTGGATAAGCTCCCGCCTTTGAAACTTGATTCCTGGTACTCAAGCTCTGAAGCTCGATTTCTAAAATCCGACCCCTGAAGCTCGATTCCTGACCCCTAACCCCCAATCCCTCACTACGGCGTGGCCTTAAGCACTGTGCGCTCGGCAGGGTCGAGGGTGAATTCTAGCGGAATGCGGTCTTCGTAGGCTTTGACGACCTGGCGATAGACCTCGTAGCGCGTGGGCAGCGTGCGGTTGTCTTCGCCGGGACGACGGAACGTGATGGTGTAGTTAACGGTTTTGTTGAGTCGCGGTGTGCCAGGACGCTCTTGGCGCTGCTGGCGGGCTTCAATGTCATCAATCGTCGGCTTGGGCGGCAGGGCGGGCCACCAGAGTCCCTTGTCGTCGGGGCCGGTGACTGCGCCCTCTGGTTTCTGACCGTTGCGATTTTCTAGCGAGGTGGAGGCAAATTCTTCGATTCGGGGCGGCCGTTCGCCCGGTCGGTTTGCGCCCTCGTATTCCACCAGCCAGGTGTAGGTCGTCGTGGCGGTGGCCTGATACTGGGTGGAAATGGGCGTTTCACAGCCGCTAATTACCAGAATGGGCAGGCTGGCCAGCAGGAGCGCCACACGCTGCCAGGGGCAGATTGCAGAACGGTTGCGCGGGAAGGGCGATCGCAGAGATTGAGTCATAGCGCGTTCTATCCAGGAATCCATACAAGCTATACAAGCACAAGCGATCCAAGCGGTTGCTATCGCTTTCGATATTTTAATTTTGTTCGCTCCCAACAGCAGGAAAATCCCAACCCTAGACACTTTTTGCAAAGTCACAGCCGCAGATCTAATCAATTTTTTTAGCACTAGGATGTCTCAGCGCCAAACTTTCTCAGCCCCCAGTTGCCAAAAATCCAAAGGTTTTGGAAAGGGCGATCGCCCCCCTTCAAACTGCTAGAAAAAGTGCCATCCAAATACGCCAGATCAAGCTGAATGAAAGTTGATCCGCCCCGGAAAAATGGCGCTATAGTCAATAGGCGAAAACGCTCTCAAGCAAATTTCTGCCTCATTTTTTGACCATCAATCAATGGGCTTTTAATCAGCATCTACCCGGCTGCTCAGGTCAGCACTTTGTTAATCAGCGTTAATCAGCACTTTGTTAAGGCGTTACGGCTCGTTTTCACGCACCCCGTTTTCACACACCCCAAGGATGTTTGAATGGCAACACCGATTACAGGCGATTCTCAAAACAACCGTTTAGAAGGCACTTCTGGTAACGACATCATTTTTGGCGGTGCTGGGAACGATACACTGTTGGGTTTAGGCGGCGATGATCGGCTGTTTGGCGAAGCAGGAGACGATCGCTTAGACGGTGGAATTGGCAGTGACTTTTTGAGCGGCGGCGAGGGAAATGACCAGCTCGATGGCGGTGCCGGTGACGATACGCTCGATGGCGGCGCAGGCAGCGACACGCTCACCGGGGGAGCCGGGAACAACACTTACGTCATTGACGTACCGGGCGATCGCATCGTTCAAAGCAACAACCAAACCACCACAACCGTCCGCTCTTTCATTACCTTTAACCTTGGTTCTCTGGGGCTGTCGGCGGGTTTTCAAAACCTCGTGTTGTTGGGCAATGCCGACATCAACGGCACAGGCAACAACGGGGATAACGTCCTGGTGGGCAATCGCGGCAGTAACGTGCTGCGGGGGCTGGCAGGAGACGACCGCATCTCTGGTGGGCCAGGCGGGAACGACCTGCTGGATGGGGGTGCGGGCAACGATATCCTGGTGGGCAACGCAGGCAACAACACCTTTGTAATCGACAGTCTGGGCGATCGCATTTTGGGCGCAGGACGCGGCATTGATACGGTCGAGTCTTCGGTGGACTATTTCCTGGTGCGGGGGCTGGAGAACTGCAACCTGCGGGGCGAGGCGCGGCTCTGCGTGGGCAATCGGCTCAACAACGCGCTGACGGGCAATCGCAACGACAACACCCTCGTCGGCGGCGCGGGCGCGGATCGGCTGCTGGGCAACGACGGCAACGACACCCTCAGCGGCGGCCAGGGCGACGACGACCTCACAGGCGGTCGCGGCAACGACACGCTGACCGGAGGTGAGGGGCGCGATTTGTTCTACTACCGGAGCGATCGCAGCTTTAGAACCAGCGACTTTGGGCGCGACACCATTACCGATTTCCGAGGCACAGACAACATCGTCTTATCGCGGCGCACCTTCGGACTCCGCAGCAGTCGAGGCTTTGGGTTTAGCCAAGACAGCGAATTTGCTGTCGTAGCCAACAATCGCCTGGCCGCCAGCAGCAGCGCCCGCATTGTCTACAGCACCGGGTCGCGCACGCTGTTTCTCAACACCAATGGCAGCAGCAGCGGCTTTGGCTCCTCTGGCAGCAGCGGCGCATTCATCACGTTCAGCAGCCCCACCAACCTCAGCGCCCTCAGTTTCTTGATTGTTTAGACCTGCCGAGTAAACCCTCCTGGTCTGCTATCTACCCTCCGGCTGACAACCTCTGCCTAGAGATTGGGGTTATCATAGAAGGCATTGTTGATATTTCTTAACACTGGATGGTTGAGTCCTCCGCTGGCTTGGGGCAGGCCAAGGCAAACCTCACGGAATTCATCACCGAGAAGGTGCTATTTGGCAATCGCCCAACGCCTGAACTGGTTGCGATTCTGCTGGTCTACTTTGTGCAGGGCATTTTAGGTCTGGCACGGCTGGCGGTCAGCTTTTTCCTGAAGGATGACCTGGCGCTGAGTCCGGCACAGGTGTCGGCGCTGCTGGGCGTGGCTGCCATTCCCTGGATGATCAAGCCGCTGTTTGGCTTTATGTCTGACGGGCTGCCGATTTTTGGCTATCGTCGCCGCCCGTACCTGGTCTTGTCGGGCGTGCTGGGGGCGATCGCCTGGGTGGCGATGTCTACAGTCGTCCATAGCGCCTGGGCCGCAACGCTGGCGATCGCGCTGAGTTCATTGGCGATCGCCGTCAGCGATGTCATCGTCGATTCGCTGGTGGTAGAACGGGCCCGCCTGGAATCCAGCAAAGCGTCTGGTTCGCTGCAATCTATCTGCTGGGGCGCGTCGGCCCTGGGCGGGCTGCTCACGGCCTATCTCAGCGGCTTTTTGCTAGAGCGGTTTTCGGTGCAGACCGTGTTTGCCATTACGGCCACCTTTCCGCTGATCGTGTCGCTGGTGGCAGGGCTAATCGCCGAATCTCCCGTCACGCAGCCCGCCGACTGGTCAGCCATGCGCTCGCAGGTGAAGGATTTGTGGGCTGCTATTTCGCAAAAGTCCATCTGGCTCCCCACAGCTTTCCTCTTCCTCTGGCAGTCCACACCCACCGCCGAATCCGCCTTTTTCTTTTTCACCACCAACGACCTCGGCTTTACCCCAGAGTTTCTGGGCCGCGTCCGTCTGGTCACCAGCCTAGCCTCGCTGCTGGGCATCTGGCTCTTCCAGCGATTCTTTCGCACCGTGCCGTTCCGCACCTTTTTCGGCTGGACGATTGTGATTTCTACGCTGCTGGGCATGACCATGCTGCTGCTGGTGACCCACGCAAACCGGGCGATCGGCATCGATGACCACTGGTTTAGCCTGGGCGACAGCCTGATCCTGACGGTGATGGGGCAAATTGCCTACATGCCCGTGCTGATTTTGGCCGCCCGCCTGTGCCCGCCCGGTGTAGAAGCGACGCTCTTCGCCCTGCTGATGTCCATCACCAACTTGGCAGCGCTGGTGTCCTACGAACTGGGCGCAGGGCTGATGCACTGGCTCGGCGTAACTGAAGACAACTTCTCAAACCTGTGGCTATTGGTCATCATCACCAATCTCAGCACCCTGCTGCCGCTGCCTTTCCTGGGCTGGCTCCCCGGCAAAGAGGATGAAACGCTGGAAATCCACACCCCCACTCCGCGAGCGACGCAGCCCATCGTAGAGATTGGCGAAGGGGTCGGCGTAGCGGAGTGACAGAGTGGCAGGCGGATTGTCAGACGGATTGTTCAGACGGATTTTCAGACGGATTGCCCGGCGGATTGTCAGGCGGATTAACAATTGACCCTCGCAATAAACCCTCGAAATTGACCCCCGAAATGGACACGTAAAACAGGGCTGGAAACTCAAAACACTGCTGGAAATTCAAAACAGGGCTGGAAACTCGAAAAGTTTCGACCTCCAAATCAACCTCCAAAATCGCTCATTGCTTCTGCTCAGCGCTTAGTTGCCCGACTCCCGCTCCAATCGCCAAACCCTCAAAATCTGCCATGCAAACCCAACCGCTATCGACCACTCACCCCTACAGCCGCTCCTATAGCCGCAAAGATTGGCAGACAGGCTATCGCTCCTTGGAGCAAGAGCTTGATTACGCCATCGAGGATGTCGCAGGTGAAATTCCGCTAGAGCTAGAGGGGACGCTGTTTCGCAATGGGCCAGGACGGCTAGAACTGGGGGGGCAGCGCTATCGGCATCCGTTTGATGGAGATGGGATGGTGTGTGCGATCGCCCTCCGCAACGGTCGCGCCCATTTTCGCAATCGCTTTGTCCGCACCGAGGGGTTTGTCGCAGAGCAGCAGGCGCAGAAGATTCTCTATCGCGGCGTATTTGGCACGCAGAAACCGGGCGGCGTGCTGGCAAACGCCTTCGATCTGCGCCGCAAAAATATCGCCAATACCAACGTGATTTATTGGGGCGGCAAGCTGCTGGCATTGTGGGAAGCGGCCGAACCCTATCGCCTTGACCCGCGCACCCTGGAAACGCTGGGCCCCGACGACCTGAAGGGCGGGCTAAAGCCCGGTGAAGCGTTCGCGGCGCATCCCTGGGTTGACCCCGCTAGCGAACTGGACGGCGGCGCACCCTGCCTGGTGAATTTTTCCATTAGCCCCGGACTCTCGACGCGAATTACGGTCTACGAACTCAACCCGGCAGGCGACATGGTGCGCCGCTATAGCCACTCAGTCCCCGGTTTCGCGTTTATCCACGATTTTGTGATTACGCCCCACTACTGCATCTTCTTCCAGAATGCGGTGTCGTTTAACCCGCTGCCGTTTGTGCTGGGGCAGAAGGGGGCGGGCGAGTGCGTCCAGTTTCATCCCGACAAGCCGACGCAGGCAGTGATCATTTCCCGCCGGGGCGACCATGAGAAGCGGGTGATTTCAGTCAACTCAGGGTTCGTGTTTCACCATGTGAATGCCTTTGAAGCGGGCGAAACCCTGGTGGTGGACTCCATCAGCTACGATTCGCTGCCGACGCTAGAGCCGGGACAGGACTATCGCGAGGTGGATTTTGACGCGCTGGCTCCGGGGCAACTCTGGCGCTTTCGCTTCGACCTGGCATCGGGTTCTGTGGCTCAGCAAAAGCTCGACGAACGCTGTGTCGAGTTTCCGGTGGTGCATCCCGACCGGGTGGGACGCGACTATCGCTATTTGTTTGTCGGGGCGGCTCACGAACCGACGGGCAATGCGCCGCTGCAAGGGGTGCTGAAGGTGGATTTGCAGACGGGCGATCGCCAGCTTTGGAGCGCTGCGCCCTACGGCTATGGCAGCGAACCCATCTTTGTGCCGCGACCTGGGGCCACCGCAGAGGATGACGGCTGGGTGCTGGTGCTGATTTACAATGCCGAGCGGCAAAAGTCGGAACTGGTGATTCTGGATGGGCGGGATTTGGGCCGGGGGGCGATCGCCACGCTGCGACTTCAGCACCATATTCCCTACGGGCTGCACGGCAGCTTCACAACTAAATATTTTGGCGAGTAAGGGAAAATTGTAGAATTTGCAGCCTGCAAGCCCATGTGAAAGGGATTAACCTACAACTCTTTAATCAGGACAAACGCAATGTTCATAAAGGACATTGCGCTGGTTAGCAATGGGTAAAGAAATGCTCACAATCGTCTCTTTGGCAGACGATAGGATTTTCAGCGATCCCCCATGAGCGATAACAATTTGCTTTGAGATTGCCAATCCTAACCCCGTGCCGTCGGACTTTGTGGAAAAAAATGGAGTTCCCAAGTGAGGCAATAATTCTGACGGAATGGGTTTGCCAGCATTCCGAATACTAATGCAGACGCAATGATCTGAAGCGTTCTGTTTGACCAGGCATCTCACGCTTTCCTGAATGGCGATCGCCTCCAGCGCATTACGAAATAAATTTAAAAACACCTGCTTTAATTTATTAACATCTGCCATCACCTCAATGGTTGGTGCTTCGTTAGCGTAGTGAATAGAGCGATCGGCTGCCTCAGGTAAATCTTGGATCTGCGCCAACATTGTCTTAAGAAATGCATCAACATTAGTGATTGCGAGGTTCAATGGCTTTGGTTTTGCGTAATCCAGAAGCTCGTTTAAAAGCTGGTTGAGGCGCTGAGACTCGCTTAATGCAAGGGCAATACGTTGCAGATCAGCTTCGGAATTTAAAACCTTTTTTGCGTGTTTCAAGCCTAACTCAATCGTGGTCAGCGGATTCCGCGCTTCATGCACAATCATGGCGGTAAATTCGCCCAACGCTGCTAATCGTTCGCGCTCCATCAGATCCTCTTGAGACAGGCTTTTTCGTGATAAGTTTTGCTCAAACATGGCTGGATGATTTGCAAATAGATGAAAATGTTTAAGCATCCTTTCGTGAACTTCAATCAAGAATTAGATCCGGCTTGTCTGCGAATAGAGCATTCATGCTTAATTTTTGAGGACTGGTTATGAGCATGAGGTGGATTTATCTAACCTCTCACCCATCACCCTTTTAGAATTGCTAGGGCTTGAAGATCGCTATTCATAACTTGCCTGCAAAATTGCTTCTAGTAACTTTTCTAAATGTGAATCATCACTGTATTTCAACCCATTAATAAAGAACGTTGGCGTTTTGATTACACCACTTTGCACCCCACTCTCAATATCGGTCTGAATTCTTGCTGTATGACAATCACTCGCCATTTCTGCTAGAAACTGATCCACATCTAGATACAGAGAAATTGCATATTCAACCAAATAGCTATCAGCCAATTGAGATTGATGCTGTAGCAAATGGGTGTGCATGTCCCAGAACTTATTCTGCGATGCTGCTGCTTCTGCTGCTTCTGCTGCGTGGTGTGCTTCGGGATGGAGATGCGGTTGCGGAAAGTGGCGAAACACAAATCGCAACTGCTCACCCAACTGCTGTTGAATAGATGAGATGAAGCTATGCGCTATTCGACAAAAAGGGCATTGATAATCGCCATACTGTACTAATGTGAACTTTGCTGTGGGGCTGCCTTGACAGTGGTCAAAATCACCCACAGGAGGAATGAGACGACTGGATTTTTGGGGTAATGTCATTAGAAAACATCACAACTGCTGATTAGACGATTTGAGAGGGTTCCTGTGTTGAAATGATCATACAAAATCATCACTTTTAACTAATGTGATAGAGCCGCTATGATTTTCAATCAGGGGTTTGGGGATTCTCGCTGACACCGCGAAGAGACTCCAAATATCCGATGCTTAAACCTATTCCAATTCCCCACAGCAGCCAGGCAGCGATCAATCGCAACTTGGTTTGATCATAGCTATAGATATTTTGAAACCAAGCTAGTACAGTGCCGTCGATGAGTGTGGCTGTTGCTGCTTCTATCATCAAAGCACTTAATAGTTCTGTACCACTGACTTTTCCAAGGATTGCGCTTACCTTCACAAAAACCCAAGAAATCGGAATCGCCAAGGCAAACAGAAACAGTAGCCAAGGGCGATCGCTGACGAACAGTGCTTCTCCTCCTAACCGGACAAACAGCACGCCTGTAAACCAGAAAATGATGCCAAGCAGCACGAAAAAAGATATGTTGAGGGACTTTTTTTCTTCAAGTGTCTGAGTCATGTCTGTTCTCTGTGGATAAGTATGAAAGCCTCAAGAGTTGGATTTTTTTGTGACGCTTGAGATACTCTCTACCCTACAGACAGTGATTTTAATTATTACTATCCCAAATTATGATTTCTTCGTTCGACTATTGTTGAGTGTTTTACCTACCCAAATGGGTAGTTTTCAGAGGGTGCCAATTCCATTAAAATTTATAATGCCTTACTAAACAGTTTTAACAATACTGTGATGTATGAGTAGGTAGACTAAATTAAAAACCAGATTTTAAACCCTGCGCCGCCTTCTGCGTGGGCAGCACAGGGTTTTTGGTTTTATGGTTATTTTTGTCCATCTACTTAGATGACACTACAGATGGTAGCAACAATTCAATTGGCTGAAATTACAGATTTAGATATTGTTTTACAGCTTGTTCAGGCGTTTCACAGATTTGAGTCCGTCGATCTGTCAGCCAAACAGCGAGAAAATTCCTTGAGATCGTTGATCGAAAACCCCGAACTGGGTGGAATCTGGCTGATTTGCTGCGATAGTCAGGTTATTGGCTATGTGGCCTTATGTCTTGGCTATAGTATTGAGTTTGCTGGCAAGGATGCATTTGTTGATGAGTTTTATATTGAACCCAACTTTCGAGGCAGAGGTTTGGGAAGGCAAACCTTGGAGTTGATTAAAGACTTGGCAAGAGAAATGGGAATCCAAGCGCTTCATCTTGAAGTGGGACGATCGAATATTAAAGCTCAAAATCTCTATGCTCAGGCAGGTTTTGAAGTGCGTGAAAAGTATGTTTTAATGTCTGAAAAATTATAAGGAATAATTCTAGCAGGTGGCGTTCTAAAGTTTAATAATTCCTTGCTGGAGAGCGTTAACTACAGCGTGGGTGCGATCGCCAGCACCAAGCTTAATCATGACGTTAGTCACATGAAATTTGACTGTATTTTCGGTGATATTGAGTTCTGTGGCGATCGCCTTATTATTCTTGCCCTTTGCCATCAATGACAACACTTCAAATTCGCGATCGCTCAGAGCAGGACGCTCCATGCGAGCGGCTAACCGCGTCCCAATTTTTGCCGAAACATAGTGTTGCCCGTCGCTAACGGCTCGAATTACTTCAATAATTTCCAGGCAGGGCGTGTCTTTTAGCAAATAAGCTTTGGCTCCTGCCCGCAATCCCTGATAGATATCTTCATCTGTCTCATAAATTGAGAACATAATAATCGCCGCATTTGGAAACTCTGAGCGAATCGTGTTGATGGCTTCTACTCCGCCAACATTGGGCATTTGTAAATCTAGAATTGCCACATCAGGCTGATGAATGCGAAACTGCTCGATTGCCTGGAGTCCGTTATCAGCTTCGGCAACTACGCTCATGTCTGATTGATCATTCAAAATATCCACTAATCCCTGACGCACGATGGGATGATCATCGGCAACCAAAATGCGGATGGTTTTGGGAGATGGGAGCGGCATGATTGGTTCAAGCACTGCAATAGCGAGAGTTTTGATCAGTTTGGTTGATAAGTTTATGGAAGCATAGGGTCGGCAATGCTAACGGTGACGGTGGTGCCATGTCCTGCCTGACTGACAAGGTGCCAGGTTGCGCCGATGCGGGCAGCCCGCTGCTGCATCCCCAATAGACCAAATCCACGGGTGGGTGATTGTGGCTCAAACCCGCAGCCATCGTCGTGAATGCTCAACTGCAACGTCTGCAAATGGTATCTGAGGTTGACCTGGATGGTTTGGGCGTTGGCATGGCGCAGAGCATTGGTGATCGATTCTTGGGCAATGCGGAGCAAATTCAGCCCTAGATCGGGATGCAGCCGATAGGGCGTGCCGTCGATCGCTAGGTCGATGGATGTGGATTGATCCGATGGAGTTTGCTCGATGAATTTGGCGATCGCCTTTGCCAGATCCTCGTATTCCGCTGTTTCAAGATACAAGGTCCACACCGACCGCCGAGCCTCTGCCAGCCCCTCGCGTGCCAGAGCTTGGGCTGTAAGCAGGTGGTTCTGGGCTTTTTCGGACTGAGTCGTCGCAAAATGCGTAGCCGCTTGTAGCTGCATCAAAATACCGCCAAAGGCTTGTGCTAGGGTGTCGTGAATTTCTCGCGCCATGCGCGTGCGTTCTTGTAGCAGCGCCAATTGCTGAGCTTCTTCTGCCAGTCGCGTCAGTTGAATCGCTAAAGTTGCCTGCTGCGCCAGCGACTGAACCAACTCTAACTCGCTCTCTGAGAAGGTTTCGCGGTTGTGATAGGAAAACTCAATGAATCCTAGCGGCTGCTCATCTTGTTTTAGCAGCGTGCAGACGATGCCTTGCTTGTTCTGTTGTCGATAGAATTCCAAACAGCCTGGCAAAAATAGGTGCGGTTCGGTGTCGGTGCTAAAGGGTATGGGTTTTGACGATCGCAGGAGAATTTCCCAGCCGAGCCACATTTGAGCGGGGGTTTCTGTGGTGTAAGGCGGGGAAAGAGCAATCTCGTTGTTAATTAAGCTAACCAAAGTTTGCAACGTTTGCTCGTGCGGATTGTAGAGAACGATCTGAGCATTTTGGGTATCAAATTGCATGGCAAGTTCTTGCAGCAAATGCCCTAAAAACGTATTCATATTCGGATCGCGGGCTAACCAATTAATGTTGCGACGCATGGCATCATTCGCTTTTGCTAGCTCTAGCACCCGATTTTGTTCCGCTTGCAGGATCAACTTTTGGGTGCGATCGCGCTGAATTGCACTGCCAATGCAATCGGCAAGAGTCATCAACACTGACACTACTGCCGGACTAACTTGAATTGCCTCCCGACAGTAGTGAAACGCCAGCACACCCCACCATTGACCATTCACCCGAATTGGCACAGCATAAGCAGACTGCACTTGATCAGCCGTAGGACTGTTCCGCAAGGATTCGGGCCAGACTTCTAGAAGACCACCAAACCCATTGCCATTGAGAAAATATTGTTCTATAAATGCAGCTTCTAGTTGGTCTGCTTGGATGGCTGCTGAGTCCAACTGAGCAAGAGATCGGGTAAATTCAGGTCTTGACCACTCGTAAATATAGCTAAAGCGGATGGGTAGTGTGGAGGAAGGCTCAGAAATATTTTCTATGATATGGAAGCGATCGCAGCCCATCCCTTCCCCGATAATTTTCAAAGCAGAGTTTAGCGCTTCATCAAGGCTCTCTACAGTTAGCAAAACATTGGTCGCTTTTGCCGCAGCTTCTAACAGGCGATCGCGCCCTTGCAACACCTGGTTGTAAGCTTCCAAATCGGCAGTTCTTTGTTGGGCAGCTTGTTGCCGTTCTTGTTGGAGGCGATCGCGCTGAATCGCACTGCCAATACAATCGGCGATCGTCATCAATACTGAAATTTCGGCGGCGCTAATCTGAATTGGCGCTCGGCAATAGTCTAAACATAATGCGCCCCACCACTGACCTTTTACGCGAATTGGAACTGCATAGGCAGACTGAATATTGACAGATGCCAAAACACTCCGCATGGGGTCACTCCATTCTTCTAGGAGTCCGCCAAAGCCACTGCCTTCTAAAAAATATTGTTCTAAAAATTCCAAGCCGAGTAATTCGGACGGGAGACGTTTCGAGCCAAAAGTTACGCTGATGGGCAATATTCCAGGAGATGTCCACTCGTAGATAAAGTCACAGAAACTCGGCAAAAAAGTTGAAGACTCGAACACATTTTCCAGAACAATCACAAAGTCACAGTCGATGCCTTCGCCCAAAACCTGGAGCGCCATGTTAACCGCTTCGTCAAAGTTATTCAGCGTCAGCAAAACATTCGCTGCTTTGGCTGTGGCTTCTAGGAGGCGATCGCGCTTTTGTAGCATTTGGTTTGGATTGTCTGGAGTGTTTTTCTGATGTTAACGCTGAATGAAATATGGATTTGGCGATCGCCAGCCCATGCTACGAAAACGAGTCCACTGCAACCTGTAAAAAGCGATAGAAAGCGATCGCTCCTGAGGATATTGTGCCCGTGCTGGGCCGCCATCGTCTAACTCGCTTTGTTTATCTCGCTTGCCCGCAAATCTGTTTAAGGCTTGCGGGCACGGTCAGCCTTTGCCAAAATCACCAGGGCTTTGTCAATGTCGCGGATTTTGATGCTCCGCAGGGCAACCAGCAGCGATTTGAGCAGCGCCACTTCATCATCAGTAAGTTGGATCATGGATTTGTTTGGTTTGTAGGTGATGTATTTTGCATTTTTTTGAACTACCTCAAAATACCTCACCTTCTTTAGGATTGTCTAGACCTGGTTTGAAACGCTTAATGACTACTGACAAGGAGAGAGTGACCGTCTATCTGCCTGCTGAACTAAAAGCCCGCCTGGAAGAAATTTCCAAGCGGGATAGGCGATCGCTCACTGCGACGATCGAAGTGCTGTTGATTGAAGCGCTCACGGCTAGAGGCGAATCTTTCCAAGAGTGAGCGCGAAAAAACGCCCAGAATCGAGAATCTATCTGAACCTAGTGGTCTGGCAGGACTTGAATGATGGCTTAGCATGGGGTGCTTCGACTTCGCTCAGCACGCAATAGTTGAGGGGTGAGCAAAGTCGAACCCCGGACTATCGCATCGATTTAGCCCTGTCAAACCACTAGAAAAAGCCTGAGAACACTTCCAGGGCCTCTTCTTC
>NZ_DVEA01000067.1:0-4624 GCF_015295965.1 Thermoleptolyngbya sp. M55_K2018_002 | reverse complement strand
ATTTTGGATTTTGGATTTTGGGGGGGATGGTTTGTGGTGGGTGGGTGCTGACTCCTGACGGCCCGAGCTTTGGGCTTGAGGGTGGGGGCGATTTCGGCTAGCTGCTGGATGTGTTCTGGGCGCGTGCCGCAGCAGCCGCCGATCACCTGCACGCCCAGGTCTTCGACAAAGTGCATCAGGGCCATGCGGAGTTCCATTGGCGTGAGCTTGTAGTGGGCATGGCCGCCAACGTTTTCGGGGATGCCCGCATTGGGGATGCAGGAAATGACAAAGGGGGAATGCTGCGACAGATAGCGGATGTGGTCGGCCATGCGGTCGGGGCCGGTGGCGCAGTTTAGCCCCAGGATGTCGATGGGGTAGGGTTCCAGAATGGTGAGCATGGCGGCCACGTCGGAGCCGACCAGCATCGTGCCCTGAATTTCCATCGTCACGGACACCATCAGCGGACGGCGATCGCCCTTCCGCGCAAACACTGCCTCGATTGCGTTCAGCGCCGCCTTGATTTGCAGCACGTCCTGACAGGTTTCCACAATGAACAAATCTACGCCGCCGTCGTAGAGTCCCTCAGCTTGTTCCTCAAAAGCCGCCTTCATCGTGTCGTAGTCGATATGGCCAAGGGTGGGCAGCTTGGTGGTGGGGCCCATCGACCCGGCTACAAAGCGGGGCTTGTCGGGGGTGGAAAATTCTTCGGCGCAGCGTTTTGCCAGTTCCGCTGCCAGCTTGTTGAGTTCATAGGCGCGATCGCCCAGGTCATATTCCGCCAGCACAATGGAGGCTGCACCAAAGGTGTCGGTTTCGATCACATCGGCCCCAGCGGCGAGAAAGTCCCGATGCACTTTGGCAACGGCTTCTGGCCGGGTGACGACCAGATACTCGTTGCAGCCCTCATACTCTGCGCCACCAAAGTCTTCTGCCGTCAGGTTTTGCACCTGAAGGTTGGTGCCCATCGCGCCGTCGAAGACAATCACCGGGCGATCGGGGCTATGGAGACGATTGAGAAAGGCGCTGTTCATAGGTGCAAGTTGAGCTTGGTGTGGAGGCAGGGTTTGCCCTCATTCCCCGGCTGCTTCTCCCGCAGGAAAAGGGGAGCAAAGTCCCTCTCCCGCCGGAAGAGGGATTTAGGTGAGGGCTGGCGCAGTCGTTCTAGGGTTTGTCGGTATTGTCTTTTGTCGGTGTTGTCTTTTGTCGGTATTGTCTAGCGTATCTCACTCGCTGGTGTGACCCAAGCGATCGCCCCCGCAAGTCTCAGGATTCACCAGATGGATTCACCAGACAATCTGGGTGCGGCCAACGGCGAAGTCCAGAGAAAAAAGCGAAATGAAACGCAGGCGTGAGGGAATCCTCACTTATGCATACACTTGGGAATAGGGCGATCGCCCCAACAGCGATCGCCCCGCATCTTCCCCCTCATCTGCACGACGGCGTGCAACGCGATAACCCCTATGGCGAGCCTCAAAATCCTGATTGTGGACGACAGCAAGACGATTCGGATGCAGGTGCGAGACATGCTTCCGCGCGGCAGCTATGAGGTGATCGAGGCGCGAGACGGGGTGGAAGGGCTACATGTGATTCGCCAAGAGCGCCCCAATTTAGTGCTGCTGGATTTCTTTATGCCGCGCATGAACGGCTGGGAAGTCGTGCAGACGATCCAGGCCGATCCCCGGCTCAAGTCGATCCCGATCGTGATGATGTCGGGTCGCCGCGAGGACGTGGAAAAAACCGTGCCAGAACTGTTTGACTATTTTGAATTTGTCGGCAAGCCGTTTGGCCAGTCGCATCTGTTCAACGCAATTCGCTCTGCCACCGCAAAGGCAAAGGATCGCCAAGAGGTGGCAGCGATTCCGATGCGCTCTCCAGCGGAGGTGGAAGACGCTCCCGCCGTTGCGTCCAACGGAGCCACCGAACTCCAGCAACTCAAGGCCGAAGTGCAGCAACTCCGCAACCAAAATGCCCGCCTGCGAACGGAAGTGGAAACCCTGAAAAAGCAGATGGCGCAGGTCGTCGCCCTGGTGCGCCAGAAGTTGGGATAGCTGTCAATGCTACTTCTGCTCGCTTAATGCCGAGTCAATCATCTGCTTCAGTTCTTCCTCTGTCCAAGGCTTGCGGAGACAGGTATAGAGGTTGGCCTGCTGTCTCGCCCGCTCAATCGCAGCTTCATCGGCCTGCCCGGTCAGCATCACAGTCACAATTTGGGGAAACTGCTGATGAACCTGGGTCAGAAATTCATCACCTTTCACATTGGGCATGAGCCAATCAGACACAATAATTAAAATCTTGATCTCCTCTTCCTCAAGTTCGCTGATAATTTCCCAGGCTTCTTCTGCACTTTGTGCAAACTCATAGGCGTATTGACGGCCAAACAATCGCTGCAACTGGGATTTTAGTGAAGCGAGAACAACAGTTTCGTCATCTACACAGAGAATCGCTGCATCAGACATGAGTAAATTCCTTGATAACTTCCTCATTGGGTCGAGAGTCTTGACTTGGCGCTTCCTCAATCGGCAGCCAAACCCTGAATTCAGTATTCCCAGGGCAGCTCTCTACTTCGATAGAGCCACGGTGCTTGTCAACGATTTTTTTACTGATGTACAATCCCAAACCACTTCCCTGCCCAGCCGATTTGGTGGTGAAGAATGCGTCAAACATTCGATCCTTTACGTGTGGTGGAATGCCGTTGCCTGTGTCGGCAATACGCACTTCGACTCCACCATCTTTCTCGGCAATTGAAATGGTCAAAGTTCCACCGGATTCCATCGCCTGGATCGCATTGTGAATCAAGTTTGTCCAAACCTGGATTAGCTCGTCGGGATAGCCCAAAATACTGGGCACTTCCTGATAGTTGCAGTTTAACTGAATGTTGCGCTTGATTTGGTTGTGATAAATTTCTAGAACATTTTCAATGCCATCGCTGACCTGTAGCAGTTTCTTGTCTCCGCTCTGGTCGAATCGAGCGTAGCTCTTGAGGGCAAAGACAATTTTAGAAGAACGCTCAACGGCCCGCAGAATCGTTTTGTTATTGAGAAAAGAACTGGCAAGGCTGTGGGCTAGATGAATTGCCCAATCTCGATGTTCACTCTTGAGAATTGGCATTAGAAAGTCAAGGTCGTCTCGAACACCAATATCTACTAACAAATCTGCCACGTATCTGGGATCTTCAATATTGTGGGATTGCAATTGCGCCACGATTCCTCGCTTGATAGCACGCTGCTCCTGAGACAGCACCAGGGAGGGGGAATTGAGCGCCTTGGAAATTAATGCAAAAAAGCTCTCTTGTTGTTCGGTGGTGAGATGATGATTCAGGTTTGGCAAATCGGCGATCGCCTCTTTCAGCGCACTGTCTGTATTGCTTGCTGAGGCTCGGATCGCGCCCAGGGGATTGTTAATTTCGTGGGCCACTCCGGCAATCAGTTGCCCCAAAGCCGCCATCTTCTCCTGCTGAATTAAATGATCCTGTGTGCTTTTCAGTTCACTAAACGCCGCTTCCAAAGTACGGTTCTTGTCCCATAGCCTGTAGCTGAATCTGTGAAAAAGCAGGCTAATGGCCGACGCAGCAGCGATCAATGAAAACACAGTTCCAAACTGAGCCAGCGTTCTGGCTTGCAGCTTGTACTGAACAAAAATCTCTTCTAGCTCAACAATTTCATCGTACAACTCGTCATAGATTCTATCAGCCTCATCTGATTCCACTGCGATAACCCGTTGAATATCCCCAGATTCAACCAGGTTAAAAATACCTTCCATTTTCCGTTTGTAGGACGCATACAAAGCAAACACTCGATCTAAATTGGCCTGATACTTTTGTTTGCCAATCTGATGGAGTTCTTCCAGAATTTCATCCGTATTTTCCTGATTTTCAGCAAGTTCTTCAGTGAGGTCTTCGTCAATCTTTCCCTTGGAAATGCCTTCCCACTCCAGCGCATTGAGGCGGCTCACCTGTTCTTTGATCTGCGTCAGCAAAAGCCGAGCATCATTGCTTCGCTCTGCTATTTGATTTAGCCCATAGATCACCGCACTCCCTGTAACAGCAAAGGTCAGAGCGGCAGCCAGAACTGAAACGGTTGAAAATCCTGCTTTAAACTGATTTGAGGTGTGAGAAACCAGGGTGTCTATCGAGCTTTTGACGGGGTTGAGCATTGTGATGTTGGGTGCCACGGGTTGAAGGGTTGAGCAGGGAAATCAGGCTGTTGGGGATGCTGCGGTTTCAAGCTGTCGCCAGTCTTTTGGACGAGATGCTTGGCAGGCTTTCATCATAGAGAAAAGCCGAGCGTAACCAGCTAAAATTTTGTTGGTCTTAGTGTTGACCGTTTTCCTGGGAATTGATCTATAGCTTTGGCAATTTATAGCCAAAATGACTGCTTTTCGGCCAGATGGCTGAAAATGACTCTGCGTTTTGGTTAATCTTTTCGAGTAAGTGGCTTCCCAAAAAGCATTTTTGGATACAAATCTGGGTAATGATTGATAATTTGTGAGACGATACCCAGTTGCAGCGCTAAGGACTTGCCAAGGCACTAATATACTTCACGCAGCAACTTCAGCCCTCACCCTTTTCTGGTATGCCGAAGGCTTTAAGCCCTCTCCCAGAGCGGGAGAGGGACTTCAACCCCATATCTGGCTCCCCTTCTCC
>NZ_DVEA01000115.1:0-26626 GCF_015295965.1 Thermoleptolyngbya sp. M55_K2018_002 | reverse complement strand
GGGGATGGGGACGACCAGCCGATGGGCGAGGTGGTGGTGGGTCATGTAGGCGTGAGCTTCGCCGCCTGTGAAGTGGGTGGCGGGGTGCAGCGTGCGATCGCGCCAATAGCGCAGGGCGGGCGGCGGCACCAAGTTGTCGGCTCCATCGGGGGCCAGCCCGGCCGCTTCGTAGCCCCCTGCGGCCACGATCACAATCGCGTCCCTAAAGTCGGGCAACGCTGCTGCATCCTGACGCAGCGACCAGGCAGGGATGGCGGTAAACGCTCGCTCTGGCGGCAGAGACAAATCAAGAATCGGCTGGAGCCAGTGCTGCCAGGCATCGTAGGACAACTCGGTGATCGGGTGCAGCGTAGCCCGTGGGGACAGATTCAGCTCGTGGATCTGCGGGTAGCGGCGAACTTGGTCGGCTAGGGGCGGCCCCTGGAGCGTGGGCTGTGGCCCGAAGAGCGTCCCTGTGCGTTGCTGTTGACGGAGCCGTTGGGCCACGACAAGCTGGTGGCTAAACGGGCCGGGGCGATCGCTGCGGGGGCGATAGGGCTGTACCCGTCGCCAGGGCAACCAGGCATCTCCCAACAGAACGCGGTCTGGATCGATGACATTGGGATGGGGCGGCAGCCAGCGGCCGTTCTGTCGCACTGTGCCAAACACAAACCAGGTTTGCTGCTGGGCGATCGCCTCGGTCAGAACCCTGTTCAGTTGCTCATCCTGCTCCGGCTGAGCCAGATCGAGCAGGTAGTCGATGCCCACGACGGCCGCACCTCGATCGACCAGCGCGGCGACAATATCAGCCACCATCGCCCGGTTGATTGGGTGGTAGGTGGAAATATCCCACTGGCGGAAGCTTTCGCCATCGATCTGCACCAGCACCACGGCGGATGGGTCGTCGTCTCCCAGTTGCCCGGTGAGGTCCCGATAAACCGCCTGGGCCAGCACCCGCCGATCCAGCAGCCAGGCCTGGGGCGAAACTGGAAATTCCGTCGGCGGCAGCGTCGGGATCAGGCTCACCAGCGCCAGGGCCGCGACGATCCGGGCTTCGCGCCAGGTGGGTCGCCAGCGCCGCAGCCGCGATCGCCAATTTCTGGGTTCCAGGCGGTAGGGCACGGAGGTTGGGTGGCGAAACAGCGACGGCACTAGGTAGGCCGAGGGATAGGTCAGTCCTTGCTCGGCCCGGAGCGTTCGGCAGGCCTCGTGGAGCGCTGCCTGTACGTTTTGCCCCTGAGCCAGCCGTTGCAGCAGTTGTTCCAAAAAGAATTGGGCCACTTCGTTGTGAATCGGCTCTCGCATAATGGCGACCTGGCTGAGACCGAGGTTAATCAACCCCTGGGCAATGTCGAGGCCGCTGCACGAGTTAAACAGGGCAAACTGGAGTCCGCGCTGTTGGGCCGTTTGCAGATAGGGGGCCAGGTCTTTGAGCGCGAGGGTGGTGTTGGGGGCGATCGCCACTTGTCCGCCCACCAGGGCCGCCTCATTGCTGTGGCCCGCAAAAAACAGCACGTCCCACCCCAGTGGATCGGCGATCGCCTCACACACTCGCTGCTTCAAGGCAATGGGGTCTTCTCCCGGTTGCCAGCCCAGGTATTGAACCTCCAGGAGTCGCCGCTGGGCATTGAGGGCCTGCCGTTCGCCGCTAAAGTTCAGCCCCGTTTCGTCGCCCAAAATTGCCAGCACCCTAGCCTTGCTGCGTCGGCCAGTGGGTCGGTGGGCTGTGGTGGCTCGGATCGTGGCGGGCGATCGCACGATTTGCACTGGCGCACCCAGTTCCCAGGTTTCCCAAGGCAGCCGGGCCAGATCCAGCGGCGTGCAGGTGAGAAACAGTTCCGCAACCCCTTGAGCCTGGGCCGCCGCCACGACTTCCTGGCGCAAATCGTAGAGATCGCCCTGTTTCAGCCAGGTGTGAAACTCCGACAACAGCCGCGCCTCTGCCTGCACCAGTTGGCTATGCCAGTCGATCGCGGGGGCGACCACCTGCCCTGCGCCCCCTGCCCGCCCCCGCAATGCCTGCTTGTAATAGCCTAGGTAGGCCCGCTGCCAGGCTGCGTAGAGCGACAGCAGTTCCTCTGGAAAGACCACACTGGCGGTGAGCCGCTGCCCCTCGCCCCAAGACAGGTCAAACAGACAGCTTTGGTCGATTTTGTGGACGGTGAGGCGATAGACCATTGCTGCCCCCTCATGCTTCGGGATGAAACACAAAGGGCGGCCAGCTTAGGGTCGCCCCATCCGGCAGGGTAACGGAAACCCTGAAGGCTTCCTCCCAGGTGCCAAAGACCTGGGCATAGAGGTGGTTTGCGCCTGAACCCGGAGAGAGGGTGCTATCGGCCAGGATCGTTTCGGCATCGCGCACCACCAGGCGCGTCCCCGGCAAGATCTGCTCACCGGGGGTCGGCCCCAGCACCAACAGCAAACACCATTCCGGCTGGGAGCCTTCCAGATGCGTCCAGGTGAGGGCACAAAGGCGCAGGGGCACGCCCGCCCGTTGCAAATCTGTATAGGCTCCCCTAGCCGTGGGGGGAATCACCACCCCAGCCGGTTCGAGCTGACGCAGCACGGTGGCCAGAGTTTCCGCCGGGCCGTGGCTCGACCGCAGCGCGGGGGACATCACCAGCGGCGGCAGCAGCGCCCAAGTCAGGGTGCTAGTCACGGTGTTGGCCAGGGTATCGAGGCGATCGCCCAGCCAGCGCCACACATTAATGGCCTCCTGGGTTGGGGAAGCGGCTTGGGGCAGTTGACCCCCTGTTTCCAACTGGGCGGGGCTGAGGCAGTTGAGGTAGAGCAGAATTTCCTCAGGAGCCGTGTCGAAGCAGGCTACGGGGATGAGGGATGTGCCGTTGGGGTGTCGAAGGAGCGCGTCTTGCTGGGCCAGCAGGCGATCGCGCCGCAGACCGCCCAGAATCGTCACCTGGTCGGTCTCTTCTCGCACCTCCACCAGCAGATATAGATGAGCAAAGGCCTGGACATCTTCTAGAGTACGTTGTGGAAGAGGCACCTGGCCATCGCTGAGGGTTCCCTGGGGCACAATGCAGAGGCGAAACCCGTTGACCGTTCCCTGTACCTCCGAACCCGGCGGCTGGGCTGGGTCGTAGGTCAGCGTCAAGCCTGACACGCCGTCCTCCAACCACTGCTGCACGCCCCGCAGCGCCAGCGCCCGCAAAAATGTCATCCACTGCTGCTCTGGGGGCACTTGCTGGCAAATCTGCACCGCCCAGTCCACCGCAGCAGGGGGCAGCACCACCGTTGTCGGTTGCAGCGGTTCAAACGCATAGTCTGAGAGTTCGGTGGAATGGCGCATGGGGTGCAGGCTCAGAGAGGGAATAGAGACAAAGGGGATGGAGACAAAGGGAATAGAGGCTATTATCCGTGGGTTCATGGGGTTTGACCTGTCAGAAAGGTGTGGATTTCGGCGCAAAGGCGAGCGGCAAATCGACTCCTGACCTTGCGGGGTTTGGGGGACTGGGCCTCGGCGGCCGCATCGGCCATTAGGGTGTCTACCTGCTCAGACAGGAGGGTTTCTAGGGTGGCATCGAGGGTTCGGAGGCGATCGGCAGATACCAACTCTGCTGCTTCTTGCCGCACCGCTGCGGTGAGTTGGGGAATCAGGAGATGGCGCACGTCCGCCCGCAGCCGCTTCAGATTCAGCAGACGTGTGACCTGCACTTGAGAGGTTAGCCCGATGCGGGGCGCAATTTGGGTCATGGAAACTCCCTCGCAGAGGCGCAAGTGTAGCCCCTGGACATAGGGCCCATCCTGGGGCGGGGTGCGGCGGCTCAACCGAGACACATTGGCGGCGATCGCCTCCGCAATGGTCTGCCCAAGCAACTGGTCGAGGGCCTGACGATAGCGGCGGAGAAATGTGTTGGAGTCGTCTTCGGCCTCAAAACGGGTCTGAGATCCGCCCAGGCGCTCTAGCTCGCCGTCGTCCTGGGGCTGGTAGATTTGGGGGTTGCCGCTGCGGGCGTGGATGCGGTACTGGCGCAGTTGGCTGGCCAGGTGTTTGAGCTGGGCCTTGACCGCTTTGGGGCTGAGGGACGGCATCATTTCCTGGAGTTGGGCAGGGGTCGGTTCGGGGCAGCGCCCGGTTTGTCCAGTCTGTCGCTGGCGGAGGCGATCGCGCTGATACACCGCCTGATAGCGAGCCAGGAGTGCTACGGCCTGGTCAATTTCAAAGTCGCTCCAGAGGTGATACTCCCTCAAAATTCGCCGCACCCGCTCCCCCTCGCTGTCATTCAGAATGGCCCAGTCGCTCGCCAGGTAGATGCCCTTTTCCAGCAGCAGGCGCGTCAGGGCTGGGTGGCTCTTGGTCAGCAAGTTGCACCAGGTGCCTAGGCTGGCTTTGGCGGGGTCAAAGCTGGTGAGGATCTCCAGGCTGAGGGGGCGATAGGTGGGTTCGGCGTGGCCATTGTCATCCAGCACCAGCGGAAACAGATCGGCTGCCTCCAGTCCGTGGCGATCGCCGTAGCGCTGGGCCAAACTGACGCAGGTATTGCGAATCTGATGGGAAATCCAGCAGCGCAGGCTCATCTGGGCCAGGTTGTGACCGCTGTCTTGCTCCTGCCATACGCCCAACAACGCCTGTTGCAGCCTGCGGTCTGCCCCCTCCAAATCGAGCAACGCATCAGAATAGGTGTCCTCTAGCCAGGTCTTCACGGTAGGCAGTTCTATCGGTTGGGGCTGGCCAGTGCTGGTCAATCGCACCAGTTGCCAATAGCGGAAAACGTTATCCATGAATCCTGTGACCGAATCAACAGCAGCATTTCAATAGCAGCATTTCAATCGAAGATGCGACCCCGCATAAACCATAGCGTGACCCTGCGCGTGGGCTTTGTTCTCAGAAATCCAGCCCCTCAGCTCCCATCCGTCTGCCTAAAAACTAAAACAGTGGACTTTTGCCCTAACTTCCTCCTTAAAGGGGGCTAGGCTACCGTGTCCATACCAGTCTTCTATGCCTGAGTGGCGATGCTGTGATCCCCCCTAACCCCCCTTAAATAAGGAGGGAACCGAGCCGCTCCGGAAGTCCCCCCTACCAAGGGGGATTTAAGGGGGATCTTGCAGCGCCTGACGCAAACCATCGAGATGTGTGTACACAGTAGAGACCTAGGGAGAGATCAGCCCGAATCTTTGGAACAGTAGTTCTCTGGACTCAACACCTATTCAATGTTCAGAGCCGCTCCATCGGGGTCCACTGTCCTGAGAGGAAAAAGGCGGCCCAAAAGTAGGGATGGCGATGGGCGGGGTTTTGCAGCGCCGCAAGCTGCACCTGACGCAGGGCCGCGCTGCGCCCGGTTCCTTGGGCCAGGCGTTGATAATATTGCTGCATGAGGTCAGCCGTGCGGCGATCGCCCACCTGCCACAGGCTCATCATCAGGCTTTCGGCCCCCGCAATCACAAAAGCCCGCCGTAAACCATAGACCCCTTCGCCATCGGCCACATCCCCCAGCCCGGTTTCGCAGGCGCTCAGCACCACCAGGCGCGTTCCCCGCAGGTTCAGACTCGCCACCTCCAGGGCCGTGAGTACGCCATCTTCGCCATCGCTCTCCCGCTGGTTAAAGCCCGCCAGCGCCAGCCCCGACCGCAGCAGTGGATTTTCGACCCGATTGGCGGACTGAGGAACTGCTTCAATATCTGCTTCGGGCGGGGGAATGGGGACATCCTGCAAAAAGAATCCATGCGTTGCCAGGTGCAAAATGCTCGGCCCCTGCACTTGCTTGAGGGCGTTTTCTGTGGCGTTGGCCTCGGTCAGCACCACTGTACTTTCTCCCAGCCAGGGGCGGATGGCTGCAACTTCTAGGGCGCTACCCGCCAGCGGCCCAAACCGCAGACTGCCCATATCGGGCGATCGCGCTCCACCGCGACTCGCCGCCGCAACCTGAATCACCCCTTGAGCATCCGCAGTCTCAAAGTCTGGATTCGCAAACACCACCGGCGGTTGCTGACTGGGGGCCGAGTGTTGCATCCTGAGCAAATCGCGCCCACTGGTGAGATAGGTCAGGGCATAAGTCTCGATCAGATAGCGATTTTGCCCATCCACCAGCGCCGCAAAGGGCACCAGATTAAGCTGGCTATCGGGAGAAATCAGCACATGGCTGGCGTTTCCCAAGTGGGCCCGGACGGGCGCAAACACCATCTGGTAAAGCCTCTGGGCGACAGGTTTCAACTGCTCAGGCTCGTAGCAGGGCGTGGCCCGCCGTTCGCCACAGCGCAAAAATTCCAGGAATCTCTGAACTTGGTCGTCAATGGTGGCGGCATCGCCCAAATCAGCCCAGCGCACCTCACCTGACGGCAGCAGCACGTAGGCCGCATAGCGGGCATCGCCAAACCCCCTATCCTGCCAGCTTCCCAGGTCACGACCTGGCTTTTGCATTAGGGGATTGCGGGGGTCAAAGGGGCGATAGCGCACATACTCCACCAGCGCGCCATCGGCGGGAAGGCGGGCCTGAATATCTGCCAGTTTCACCAGCGGTGCATCACTGGCCAGGGACGCGCTGCGACGAGCCAGCACTGCTTCGATCTCGTTCATCTGGCTCCGCAGCGCCCTCAGTTGGGCTTGCGCTTGGGGAGAAGCCCCTTTTTCTCCGAAGGTGATTTCTGCAATCTGCCGCCGCTGTCGATCCAGTTCGGACAGCAGCCGCTGGTCTTCGGGGTTGGGGTTTTGCTCCAGTAGCGCCAGGGTGGTGATGCCTGCCTCCAGCACCCGCCCCTTGCGCCGCAGCAGCGTGGTGGCCGCCAGTTGAGCCGCCTCCGGGTCGTTTGGGGCGGTCTTCAGATGGAGCGAAATTGCGTGGTTCAGCGTGTTGGCTACCGAGGCTGCATAGCGCTGCCGCCCAGCCTCATTTAGCGTCGCCAGGTTGCGGTCAAACGCTTGCTGTTCTAAAGCGATGCCTGCCTGCAAAACCTCCAGAGCGGCTGGAATTTTTCCCTGCGCCTGGTATAGACCCGCGAGGTTGTAAAAAATAGGCGATTGAACAAGTGACTGGAAGGCTTGCAGAGAACCGCTATACAAAGTCTCCGCCGCAGCTAGCGCCTGGCGGTAGAGGCGCTCGGCCTCGTCATAGCGACCTTGACTGTGGAGCGCCAGCGCTAAGTTATGCAAGTCGCTTGGATGATCGGCAGTGGCCCCGTTTGAGGCAGCCGTTTGCCCCTCATCTGCTAGATGGAGAACTGCTGCGTCTTGGTCACGCCCTTGGGCGCGATAGAGGGTGGAGGCTGCTTCTAGAAAAATCGCCCGTTCTGAAGATTCGTTGAAGCTTCTGGCGATTTCAACCATCTCCACCAGCAACGGTTCTGCCTCGTCGTAGCGCCGTTGAGCCTGGTAAACATTGGCCAGAGATAGGAGTGCGTGGGCGATCGCCCGCTGTGCCAGGAATACCGCCTCCCTGTCCTGGGGGGTGAGCGTTGCCAGAGCCGCCCGGTCCAACGCCAGCCCTTCTTGATAGAGGGCGGCCGCCCGCGCCAAGTCACCCCGCTGGTAAGCCATCGCAGCAACGCCGTCGATCGCCTGAGCCAAGTGCTGAGGATTGGGGCTAGGCTGTGCCCGCAAAATCTCCAGGGCTTCGGCATAGGCGCTTTCCGCGTCGGACGAGCGCCCTAGGACACTGTAACTCGCGGCCAGTGCAATCAGATACTCAGCAACCTCAGGGTGGCGATCGCCCTTCTCAGCCCGCAACCTTGCCAGCCCATCCTCTAGCCTGGGAGCTGCAAAGGTAAACAAACTGTCCAGCGAGAAATCAGCATCCCTGGGCACCCGGTTATGTTCTCCCTGATGGGTGGGGGCGTTTGCGGTGCTGCCGCTGGCGTTGCCCCACCACAGGCGATAGCGCCCCGTGCGGCCCGCCGTCCGAGACCCCACCGTCACCTGATAAGGGCCAGTGTCTTCCAGGGACACCGTAAGCTGAGTCGCTCGACCACTGGCGGCTGCAACAAGCCCCCTCTGGCGGCTAAACACAAAAATCAGCAAATCATCGAGATCCTCGCTCGTGACCGCAAGGTTGACCGTCTGCCCCGCTACGCTGTCAAATTGGTGGATGTTGAAATAGCCCCCCGTCAGCGGCAACCGGGGCAACTGAGACAGCGGCACATTAGAAAGCACTGGCTCAAACAATTCCAGATAGTCGTGACGGTTGGCCTGCAAGCTGCGGGCATCGAGTTGCCCAACCACGCTTTGAGGAAAAGTCTGGGTCAATTGGGCGATCGCAGCGGGCGCAATCGGCGTGCCCTTGCCCCCACGGGTCATTAAGCGAGCAATGGTGTGATAGCTTTCGGCTTCTTCATGGCGATCCAGCAGGCTCAGCAGCATCGCCACCTGGTTAAACCCGTGGGGAATATTGGGATTGGTCGATGGCAACACCTGTTCCAACACCCGCAGCGCCTGCTCAGCTCGATCCAGCGCCGCCTCATAGCGCCCCTGGGCATAGAGTCGATTTACCTCCTCATACAGCCGTTCGGCATCTGCCAGCGTCGGCTCTGCTGGCGAGCGGGCCACGCGGGGTGCGGCGATCAGTTCGGGCGATCGCCCCGTAATTGCAGGCACAAGCGCAAGTCCTGGCATCTGTCCGCCCAGGAGCCACGTCAGCAGCAGGGCTGCCGTGCGGTCGGGTTGTTTCATAGCTCACCTCGCTAATGCAACATTTAGGCACGAGTTAGGCACGGAATCTTCCCTGCATAGGCTAAACCATGTGAGAGGCAGTTGTCGCGAAAAACCTGTTAAAAACTCATGCAAATCTGCGTTTTTTAAGGAATTGCCTAAGTTGTTTGGAGTTCCGCCAACTGGCTGACCTGTTGCCGATGTCATCAGCGTTTGCCAAAACTCATAATCTGAATAGTTACACGGGCTGATGCCCTTACTGCTGCGTCACTAGGGATAGCACTCCCGGTTGATTCCCGGCAGCATGGGGTTTGTGCGGCCTCCAATACTGGTCAGTTTCAAAGGAGAATGCGGTGTTAACGGTTGCCATCGGCCATAGCGACGATCCGGATGCATATGCGGCTGCAAAGGACGTGATTGAGCAGTGTCAGACAGAGCTTCAGGGGCGATCGCCCCAAGTCGGCATCCTGTTTGCAGCGCTCGATTTTGACCACAGCCTCATTCTGGAAACCCTGAGTGCGTCTTTTCCAGGGATGGTCGTCGTCGGTTGCACCACTGATGGTGAACTGTCGTCTGAGCTAGCGTTTCAGCAAGACTCGCTGGTGCTGATGGTGATCGCCTCGGATACTCTCGCCATCGGCGCAGGCGTGGGTTACGACCTCTCGCAAGATCCTGAAGCGGCGATTCAGCGGGCGATCGCCCAGGCCCGCAGCGGCCTGAACCTCCCTGCCGATGCGGTTCCGTCCCTCTGCCTCACGTTTCCTGAAAGCCTAACCTACGATAGCCCCCTAGTTGTTGCTCATTTGCAAAAAGCACTGGGCGACTCGGTTCCTCTCTTCGGCGGCTTTGCAGGCGACCAAAGCCAGTTTCAAAAAACCTATCAGTTCTACGGCTCCGAAGTGTTGACGGATGCGATTCCCATCCTGCTGTTTTTTGGAGACCTGAAGCTGGGTCATGGCGTGGCCCACGGCTGGACACCCACGGGCGAAAGAGGAACCATCACCCGCGCTGATGGGCATCTCCTCCAGGAAATTGACCACCGGCCAGCGCTAGAGTTTTATCAGCGCTACATGAACGATTTGTTGCCCTCGACCGAGTTTCCCCTGGCCGTTTGGGAAGAGGGCGCAGATGGCTATTATCTTCGAGCTTCCATCGGCTTTGATTCAGAGACAGGCAGTATTCAGGCTATTCCCCTCTGGCCCCAAAACGCCCAGGTGCAAATTGCTCGAAGCAGCCGGGATGAAATTATCGAAGGCGCACGCACTTCTATGCAGGCGGCTTTGGCCAGCTATCCAGGACAGCGCATCGAGGCCGTGCTTTTGTTTTCCTGCTGTGTGCGTCATACGCTGTTGGGCCTGCGGACCCAGCAAGAATACAAGCTGGTTCAAGAAGCGCTGCCACAGATGCCAGCCACTGCCGGGTTCTATACCTACGGCGAAATCGCTCCACTGACTCCAAACACGACATCCCGGGCGCATCACTCCACGTTCGTTACTCTGCTGCTAGGAACCGCTTAGATGGATATAGCCCACAAGCTTGTTGCTGTTCCCTCTGTTGCATCGGCTCAGAATTGCATCAGTGCCACGCCCCTGCGGTCTGTTGAATGTCAGGAGAGTTCCGAACCGACTCCAGCGCAACGGCTGGCGGCGCTAGAGAAGGAGAACCGGATTCTTCGCAAGAAACTGGAACGCTCAGAGCGCGATCGCCAAATCCTTGAAGCCAATATGGATCGCTCTGAAAACCTCATGCGGAATGTGATTGCAGAACTGGAGGCATCGAGGTCTTCGTTGGCGCGGCGCGGGGAAGAACTGGAGCAGACCCTCTCACAGTTGCAGCAGGCGCAGGTTCAGCTGATTGAAGCTGAAAAGATGTCGGCGCTGGGAACGTTGGTCGCGGGGATTGCTCACGAGATTAACAATCCCGTGGGTTTTGTGCATGGCAACGTGAACTACACCCAGACCTATGTCCAGGAACTTCTGCGGGTCATTGCCGCCTATCAGGACGCTTATCCTATCCCAACTCCTGGTATTCAGGCGCTGCTGGAGGAGATCGATCTGGAGTTTTTGCAGCAGGATGTAGCCAAGGTGCTGCAATCTATGCAAATGGGCACCAAGCGGATTAGCGATATCGTGCGATCGCTCCGCACCTTTTCACGCCTCGACGAAGCAGACTTTAAAGATGCAGACCTGCATGAGGGCTTAGAAAGCACCCTGATGATTCTGCAACATCGGCTCAAGGCCTGTGGCGACCTGCCCGAAATTGAAATTGTCAAAGATTTTGAGCCGCTGCCCTTGGTCGAATGTTATCCGGGTAAGTTAAATCAAGTGTTTATGAACCTGCTGGCCAACGCCATTGATGCGGTGCAGGAGCGATATCGCCA
The DNA here is from genome assembly GCF_015295965.1 of Thermoleptolyngbya sp. M55_K2018_002. NCBI lineage: Bacteria > Bacillati > Cyanobacteriota > Cyanophyceae > Oculatellales > Oculatellaceae > Thermoleptolyngbya > Thermoleptolyngbya sp. M55_K2018_002. The sequence continues at coordinate 15,671 of NZ_DVEA01000115.1, read as the reverse complement.
GGCAGCGGAGCCGAAGCCAGCGCCAAAAATCACGCTAAAAACCCGTCAAACGAGCGATTCAGTAGCAATCCATGTGATTGACAATGGCATCGGGATAGCGGAGGGCGATCGCCCCCGGTTGTTTAATCCGTTCTTTACAACCAAGCCCGTTGGCCAGGGCGTGGGGTTAGGACTATCAATTAGCTACCAGATTGTCGCCGACCAGCATCATGGTCAGCTTTTGTGCCGCTCCAAGCTGAATGAAGGCACAGAGTTTATTATCCAAATTCCTCGCCGCCAGAGCCGTCCGGCAGCCACAAGCCCACTCGGACAGTGATGCCATTTCCCAGTCATCCCAGAGAAATGCGATGATCGAGGCAAGTCCCTGAAACTGCCTTCCTCTGCATGAACTCCTGGCTCAATATTCCCCTGATTTTACTCATTCTCGGTGGGCTGATGCTGGCGCTGCGGCACTGGCAGCAGACGGCGCGGCCCAATCCAGAACTGGTGCGGAAGCTGCTGCACATTCCGATGGGGATGGTGACGCTGACGTTTCCCTGGCTCTTTGAGTCGGTCTGGCAGGTGGCGGTGCTGGGCGGACTGGCGATCGCCTGGCTGATGATCTTGCGGCTCTATCGACCGCTGGCGCAGGGGTTGGGGTCGGTGCTGGGGGACGTGGGGCGGCGATCGCTCGGCGAGGTCTATTTTCCGCTGTCGGTGGTGATTTTATTTGCCCTCACGCCGGGCCAGCCGTTGCTCTATGTCATTCCGATTTTAATCCTGGCGCTGGCCGATGCGGCGGCGGCGCTGGTGGGGACGCGCTACGGGCAAATGCGCTACGTTGCCACTGAGGGCTACAAAAGCACCGAAGGATCGCTCAGCTTCTTCATGGCAACGTTTTTTAGTGTGCATGTGCCGCTGCTGCTATTTAGCGAGGCGGGGCGACCCGAATCGCTGCTGATTGCCACAATCTTGGGGCTACTGGTGATGCTGATCGAGGCGATCGCCTGGCAGGGACTCGACAACCTCTTCATTCCGCTGGGCAGCTTTCTGTTATTGCAAACTCATTTGGCAATGGATACGCCCGCTCTGGTCGCAAGGCTGATTGTTCTGGGCGCACTGATCGGGTTTCTCTGGCTGTGGCGCGGTCACACAACGCTCAACGATGGGGCGCTATTGGGAGCGGCGCTGGTGGGCTATTTTTGCTGGTCGGTTGGCGGCTGGCCGTGGCTGCTGGCTCCGCTAACGCTGGTGCTGTGTTATCCCTTGCTGATCTATCGCCCGACGGCACAGCAGCCCCTCAGCCCTGCCGAAAAAGCCGTCATGATCTGGCAGCCCACAGAGGACGATTCACACACCTGGACGCGCATTCACAATGTCTACGCTGTGCTAAGTGTGGCGGCGGCGGGGCTGGTGTGGCTATTTCTGGCGCAGACCTTTGACCGGCCGCAACTGATTTATCCCTATACGCTTGCCTTTGCGGTGAATCTGGCGGTAATTTGTGTGGCGGGACTGTCGCCTGTGCGCTATTGGAGCCGTCGCCATCAGTGGCAGGTCGTGCGACACATTCTGCTGAGTTGGTTGCTGCTGTTTGGGCCGCTGTTCATTCTTCAGGGAGCCTCGACCCGTGCGATCGCCGCTGCACTGGTCGGTCTGGTGGGCACGGCGCTGGGGGCGATCGCCTTTTATCGCACACAGCCGCTTTTGCAGCAGCATTGTGCAGAGTCACTGCGCTGGGTCTATCGGGCGCTGTTCACAACGCTGGTGTCTTGTTTGGGATTGGGGGCGATCGCCCTTGGCACGGGCGGGTAGCTGCACAGCGGGCAGAGTCTCAATTTTCTTGATGGGAATTTTACGGAATTTCCCAGAACCCCTGACAAAAGTTTACTGACTTCCCAGTAGGATTTTCAGTAAGGCTGAAGTCTGTAGATGAACGTTTGCTGATAAGCGTCTGCCGATAAACATCTGCTACTGATAGTTGTCGAGGAATCAGTCTAGCGAGAAATCAGTTCGCAGAAACTCTTCGCTATCTTATCTCTCATTTCACTTGAGACGTGCGAAGCCTCAGGCTACTAGATCCAAGCCTTGCCCAGTTCCTGAAACTCTCACGACAAAACACGACAAAACCAGGTTCACTCAGTGCTGGACGGGATCATCCACATCTCGCTAGATGTCTTTGCTGGTGATTCCCCGCTAAGCATCTGAGTTGACCCGGTTTGGCTCCTTTGCTCAACTCCTTTGATGTTGATTGACGGATACTTCTATGCAACCCTCCACCGCCGCACAACTGAGTCAAGTCGCTGGGCAGATCATTGGAATTGGGGCTTTGGGTGTGGCTCTCACTGCCCTGCTGGAACCAACCGTTTCTGCTGTACAATCCTGCAATTTCTACGACTGTTCTGGTGTCGCCGCAAATATCTGCAATTTTAGGTTTTGCCCAGACCCAGGACTGGCGGATTGCCTGTTTGGTCGGTGCAAAGTCGCCACGCCAGATACGGGACATCCCGCCTCACAAGTGCCTGCGAATCCGCAGTATGACACTCTTCTGGAGGATACTCCGATAAAGTAAGGATTTGTCGGCGTAAGGATTCATCGGCGATCGCCCGCCAGATTGTCGATGAACAGTATCGGGGTAGCCTATCGGCTCGCTCTGCGCTACAGCAAAGGGCGGAGCTTGCAATGGCATTTCCCATCAAACCTGCATTTGCCCAATTATTATCCAGTTGTTATAAAGTGCAGGCCGACTGCGTGCGTCTACCGAAAAGGCTTGCTCTGCACAACGCTTGCGTCATGGATTGCGTCATGGATTGCGTCATGCAGAGTCAAGCCTTTACCTTCCTTGACCTTAATCCCGGTTGAACGCAATCAGCAGGCGCAGAATAAAGACAAACAAATTGATGTAGGTCAAATACATCGACAGCGCCGCAGGTAGATATTGGTCATCACGATACGTGCGGGGAAGAATGTAGAAATCTACTACTGCCGCCCCTGCAAATAGAAACACGCCAAAGGCAGAAATGCCAATTTCTAGAAAAGTAGGCGTATACACTCCGAACAGAGCCAGCAGCAATTGCCCAGCCAGGACGACCAGCAGGGCAATCATGCCAAGCTGGACAGTTCTGGTGAGCGCCATGCCGTCCTGATCCGACAGGTTAGAGCCGATCTGCCGCGCCACAATGAACGTTGCGCCACAGCCCAAGGCAGCCAGCCCAATCCCGGCAACACCGACCCCAGAGGTTCCCAGGGCAACCGCAATCAGCCCAGTCAGCGTGTAGCCCGTCAGCAGGCTATAGGTCGCTAGAAGGGGCAGCGCCACACCGTTGTTGCCTTTTTCTGCGACACTCCGCGCCACAAAGAAGAGAACCAACTGGGCAATCAGCGCTGCAATGAAAGTCGGCATGAACAGCGCAGGACTGTTTTGCATTACGCCCAGCCCCCCGTAGGTTCCCAGGGCCGTCAGCACCAGCCCACCCCCGACGTAGGGCAGGGCATTGCGAATCACATTAGGGCCAACCAGGGCATGAGTCTGGGCCTTGCGAATGGCATCTCGAAAATTACTGGTGTTGCTCATACGTACTCTGTTAGTCGCTGAAAGGTTGTGATGTGGAACAGTTGACGAATGGAGTTAGCTCATTCCAGGTTACTCAAAATCCGAGGATTACGCCCGGCAACTGAAGTATGGAATCGTTAACACAATTGTTAACGCAATTGTTAACGCAGTTGCAGTCTTTAAGTTCGGGACTGATGCACCCGCGATAAGTTTTCTGAATTTTGAGCGACTGCTCGCAGGATGCGCCCGCAAGCAGTCGCCCCACTGCGTAAGTCCTAGAGTTGATGCCTTGATTTTAGGCGATTTGGCGGATGTTAGCCGGGGTTGGGCAAGCGCTTTCCCGTAGACTTGCTGCCTCACAAACCGCAGGCAAAGGGGGCGGGTTTTCAGGGAAACTCCGTGTTTACGCTGACATACCAGAGGGGTACGCTGTTCATTCCCGTGAAATAACGATGGTTTCACCCCTCGCCAGTGCGGACAATGAGCCTAAATCTTAGAGAACAGGTACTTCCCAGATGACGGCTACTCAACCTTCTCTCCGTTCCCACAGCATGGAATTGCTGATGGCTTATCAGCAGAACAAGTCGGTGAGCATTCGCAATCAGCTCGTGAAGTTGAATGCTGGTCTAGTTCGCAAAATTGCCCACCGGGTCAGCCATCAGTGCGCCGAGCCTTACGAGGATTTAGAGCAGATTGGCTATCTGGGTCTGATTCGGGCGATCGAGCGGTTTAATCCCAGCCAGGGCTGTGCCTTTAGTTCCTTTGCAGTGCCCTATATTCGCGGTGAGATGCTGCACTTTTTGCGCGATCGCGGCAGTGCTGTGAAAGTCCCCCGCCGCTGGCAAGACTTGCAAAAAGAGGGGCAGCGCGTGCGAGCAGAATTGGTCAAAGATCTGGGTCGCCAGCCGATGGATCAAGAAATTGCGGAACACATGGGCATTTCGGTTCACGAGTGGCGCGAAATCAAGATGGCCGTGCGTAACCGCCTGCCCCTGAGTCTAGACGCAACCGTTCAGCAGGTCGATTCCTCCATCACCCTCGGCGAAACGCTGCCCGATGTGCGCTACCAAGCGCTCCAGCGCCTCGAAGAAGACCGTCAGCAGCTTCAGCGGGCGCTGAATCAACTGGAAGACAAGACCCGCGCGGCGATTGAGTTTGTGTTTTTTAGCGACTTGTCTCGCAAGGAAGTGGCCGAGCGCATCGGCGTTAGCCCGATGACCGTAACGCGCCGCATCCAGCGTGGACTGGAGCAGATGGTGTCGTTCCTGCAAATGCAGACGATTCAGACGGGTTCCTAAGATTTTATAAATCTTTCAAATCTCTTGGGTTTGGTTGAGTTCCGTTCTGAAAATCGTTAACAAGCCGTCTCTATGACCAGTCCTCCGGGGCTGGTCATTTGTCATTTGGGGGACTTTTTGCTCAGACGCGGCCGGAGGCCGATCGCCGCTGGAATTGCCCCTGTCCGGCGCGACCCAGCCAGCGATCGCCCACCACAATCAGTTCACCCCGTAGGAATACTTTCTGCACCTTGCCCGTCACTTCGCGCCCTTCGTAGAGCGAATAGTCTACGTTGGAATGCTGAGTGCTGGCGCTGAGGGTGTGGCGCTGGTGGGGGTCAAACAAGACGAGATCGGCATCGCTGCCAACGGCGATCGCCCCTTTGCGCGGAAACAGCCCAAACATCTTGGCGGGGGCGGTGGAGGTCAACTGCACAAAGCGATTGAGCGAGAGGCGACCCGCATTCACGCCGCCATCGTAAAGCAGGTGCAAGCGGAATTCGACACCGGGCGCACCGTTGGGAATTTTCTCAAAGTCGTCGCGGCCCATCTGCTTAGACTTACGCAGTCCAAAGGGCGACTCGTTGTAGCAGAAGGGGCAGTGGTCGGTGGAGACGATTTGCAGGTCGTCGGTTTTCAGGCCGCGCCAGAGGGCGTGCTGGCAGGCGTGCGATCGCAGCGGTGGGGTCATCACGTATTTCGCGGCTTCAAACCCAGGGCGATCGTATTCCGAGTCATCCAGAAACAGGTAATGCGGACAGGTCTCGGCGTAGGCGGGAATGCCGCGATCGCGGGCCTCCACCACCGAGTGCAGCGCCTCCTCGGCTGACAGATGCACAAAATACACCGGAACCTCCGCCAGTTCTGCAATCCGAATGCCCCGGTGGGTGGCTTCGCCTTCCAGGATGCTGGGGCGCGTCAGCATGTGATATTTGGGTGAGGTGTTGCCCTGCTCTAGCGCCTCCTGGATCAGCGCTTGAATTACGCTGCCGTTTTCGGCGTGCAGGTTGATCATGCCGCCATGCGCCCCGACCTTCCGCATGGCGCGAAAGATGTCCGCATCTTCCACCATCAGCACGCCGGGATAGGCCATAAACATTTTGAAACTGGATACGCCCTCGTGGTTTACCAAGTCGGGCAGTTCCGCCAGCGCTTCTGGCGTGACGTGGGTGAGGATGATGTGAAAGCTATAGTCCACACAGCACTGGGGTTCGGCGGCGGCAAGGCGGCGATCGAGCGCCTGTTTGGGCGTATCGCCCTGTTTTTGGAGGGCAAAGTCCACAATTGTTGTCGTGCCGCCAAAGGCCGCCGAGCGCGTCCCGGTTTCAAAGGTATCCACGGTTTGCGCTGCGCCCAGGTCAAATTCCATGTGGGTGTGGACATCAATGCCGCCGGGAAACACGATCAGGCCGCTGGCATCGTGAACGGTGGCGCTGTCGATGGAGAGGTCGCGGGCGATCGCCTCAATTCGCCCGTTTTTCACCCAAATATCGGCTACATAGTCATCCACCGCCGTTACAATCCGCCCGCCCTTGATCAGCACCTCAGACCACACTTCAGACATTGCCGCACTCCTTTGGGAAAGGGGCTGATTTAAACTGCCGAAGGCTGGCGCTCCTTGCGGGAAACGCCAACCTCGAAAATCCGCCCTAGACTCTGAGTTCTACACCATTTCAAGCAGTGAAAAGACAGGCGAAATCAGTTCTTTACGACTCGTAATCTGTCGTTGCAGAAGGGAGGTGTGGAAACAAGGGATAAGACAGAAAATGGCGCTGGCTGAGTGAGATCTACAAGCAGCGCAGACCTCACTCAGCGGGGCAACGCGACAGCTTCAGAAACCGCGAATCAGAAACCGCGAATCTGGCTATTGCTCCTGTCCAGACAGGGCGGAACGGCCCATCCCGCGGCCCATTCCCCGGCGATCGCCCCGATTTGGGCGCAGGTTTTCGAGCTGCTGGCGCTGCTCTGGAGTGAGGACTGCCTCGCTCTGGGTGCGGGCATTTTCCATGATGGTGCGGATTTGCTGACGCTGGCTATCGGTCAGGTTCAGGTCGGCAAAGGGTTCTGGGCGAGGCCCGCGTCCTGGGCCACCGGGCCCGCCTGGGCCACCGCCCTGTTCCATGCGTTCGCGGCGAAGCTGCTGGCGCTGTTCTGGGGTGAGGTTGGCAAATTCTTCACGGCGGCGCTCCATCTCGGCGCGGCGGCTTTCAAGCTGCTGGCGCTGTTCGGCGGTCAGCACAGCTTCGATCTGGCGACGGCTGTTTTCTCGGATGGCTTGGAGTTGCTGGCGCTGGGCATCGGTTAAATTCAGCCGCTCTAGCGGGCCAGAGCGGGGGCCGCCCATGCCGCCGGGAGGATTGGCGATCGCCGCTAGGGGTGCGAATGCCATCACACCAGCCGCGATGCCAGCCCAAAGAAACGCCTTTCGATTCAGTTTCATAGAACCTCCAAATGGTTAGCCCAAGGAACGATTACACTACTTGGGGGATGGTTTAATCCTATGAAGTGTAAGGGGGCGATCGCCTGAGGCAAAGGTCACGACCTGAAGCATGACTTTGGTCACAGGGTCGGTCTATTTTCTACAAATGCTTCTACAAATGCTTTTGTCCAACTTTTGGCTCTGTGCCTGCTAGGAGGCGCTGAATGTTTGCCCGGTGGGTAATCAGGACGTAAATGCCTCCGGCGATCGCCAGCAAGAGGAAGGGCAAGGGCTGTCTCAGGGCAATCATCCACAGCGAGGCGGAAATGGCTCCGGCGATCGACCCCAGCGACACGATGCGAAACAGCGCCAGCATCAGCAGAAAAACGGCCGCCACGCCCAGCCCCACCTGCCACGACAGCGCAAACAGCACGCCCAGCGCGGTTGCCGCCGACTTGCCGCCTTTGAACCCAATCCACATAGATTTGCTGTGGGCAATAATAGCCACCAGCCCAGAGAGCATCGCCGCCCAGGGGAGCCAGGTTCCCAGCGACAGTCCGTTGGGCAGGGGCAGCGCGGCGATGCTGGGCAGGCTGTAGACATAGCGGGTAAGGGCGATCGCGGCGATGCCTTTGAAGATGTCGATCAGCAAAACGGCGATCGCCGGGCCACGGCCCAAAATCCGCAGCACGTTGGTCGCGCCTGTAGACTTCGAGCCATATTGCCGAATATCGATGTTTTTTAGCAGCTTGCCTGCCCAATAGCCCGTCGGCGTGGCCCCCAGCACATAGGCCGCCAGCAGCACCAAACCCAACACCAGCCAAGCGTTCATAGTGAATTACTCTGGCAAATTTGTGTTTACGGTTCTGAGCTTATCAGCAGATGGGGCTTCCGTGGCGGAGAGCGATCGCCCCAGTCGCGCAGGCTGGCGAACGGCAGGGCGTTGTGCGGCAGGGGTAGTGCGGGCAGCGGCCGCAGCAGATGAGGCAGAGGGCGTGGCGATTGGTGCAGCAACAGGGCTAGATTCTGGGGACTGGCGCGTGGCTTGCACCTCTGGCGAGAGCGGAGCAGTGGGCTTGTCTCGCAGGGCGATCGCCGCTGGGGTCAAGAGTTGCTCTAGCTCGACCTGCTGCTCGAGCTGCTGGGCAGACGACAGCAAATTGTCCAAACTCCGCAGCAAATCGCGGACGGTGTTGCGAAATGTCGGATCGCCCGTCAGTTCGTCTAAGTCTGCGGTAATCTTTTCTGCATTTTGAAACGTAGCGCGGGCCGAATCTAGCGTTTGCTGGAGCGCCAGCGCATTTTCAGGCGTGCCGATTGCGTCCGTCAGGCTCCGCAGTGTTAGTGAGGCACGGGCCGCATTGTCCGACAGCGCCTTTAGGTTTTGCACAAAGGCGCTATCGTCTACGAGCGGCGTGAGTCGAGTCGTCAGCAGGCGCACCTGGTTGCTGGCTTGCTCCAGGTTAGACAGCGTGCCGCTGATGGCGTAGCGATTGGTCTCCAGCAGCGAGTTGACCTGGGCAGCGGTGAGGCCGAGCTGAGTCGCTGCGCCGCCCACCGATGTTGTGGTTCGATTTGCAGACCCCGCCAGCGTCCTCAGTTCCAACTGCACAGATTTTGCCAATTCAGTCACCTCGCCTGTCAGCGTTGTCACGCCCGCCGCCGCTAGGGAAGAGTTGAAGGTCAGCGCTTTCAAGTTTTCGATTAGTTCTGGATCGGAAAACTGGTTAGACAGGCGAATCGTGGAGCTAATCAGCGCGTCGAAGGTTACGCCCACTTCTCCAGGCAGGCGATCGCCATCACAGATAATCCCGCTCCCCGGACAATCCGCCGCCAGCGGATTGGTCGCCACCGCCTCCACAAACTCCTGACGGGGCACAATGTCAATCGCTGTTTCCCCAATCAGCCCCGCCTGGTTGGTCTGAATTGCCGAATCTCGCGGAATTCGCACCGTCGCAGGCGAAATCTGAATTTCCACCTCCGCAAACTGCGGCCCCGGCCGAATCTTCCGCACCTTGCCCACGATCACGCCGCGATACCGCACCGGGGAGCCTTCCACCATGCCCACCACGTTCGGAAAATCCACCACGGCGCGATAGCTGCGATTCCCCAGGCTCAGCCCCCGCAGCCACAGCAGCAGACTGCCGAATATGCCCAACGCCAGCAGAATCAGTAATCCAACAGAGCCTTCTCGAATGGTTCGCGATCGCATGAGCTTATCCTACAAACCAGAAAAATCCCCAAACCCGCTTTGCGAAAAACCGGGCATTCACTCGAACCAGAGTACTCTAAATCTGGCAAATCGGGGCGAGAGAAGGGGGAAGAACGAAGAGGGAAGAGGGAAGAGCGAAGAAGTTTCTTTTTTTCTTTTTTCTTTTTTCTGCCTCTACCCCCCGCTCACCTTCGCCCGATATCCCAACTTCACCAACACCTGCACAATCTTTTCCCGATGATCTCCTTGAATCTCGATTTCCATGTCTTTTACCGTGCCGCCTGCGCCACACTGAGTTTTCAGCGTTTTCAGCAGCGTCGCCAGCGTTTCGGGCCTGGTCTGAAACCCGCTGATCACCGTCACTGTTTTGCCGCCGCGACCTTTGCGCGAGGCCTGTACGCGGATCTGCTGCTGGTTGGGCGGCAGTTCCTGCACCGGACGCTCCATTGCTGCATTCTCAGAAGCACCCGTGCCAAATTCCTGCCAGACGGTTTTATCCTTCGGCGTTTGACCCGTCAATTTTGTGCCCTTCTTGCGGCTTGAGCTATCCATAACGACTTAATCTAGCTGAATCTAAATCTACTCAATATCTACTCAACTTGGTTCATTTAATCGATCCAAGATCGATCTCAATAAGGTTGGTTTCAGGGTCGAGCTAGGGAATTTCTCTGCCAAATTTTAACGTCGCTCCCGATTCACAGGTACATTGCGATGCGGCCATTTGCCATGTCAAAAATTGCATCAGATTAGTCCACCTCAGTAGAAAATTGAAGGGTTACCCCACTGCCGCAGTATTCAATATTCAACCCAAATTCAGTATTTGTGCTTAAAGAATCAGCTGAATTTCAAAAAATAAAACAGCTTTACAATAAAAACACTGAAAGTCTCAGTATTTCTCTGGAATGTTGTTGTACGCTGACAGAAGTTCAAGGTCGAAGGTAGGGAGTTTGCAACTCAATAAACTTCAGGTTAAGCTGCCCAAAACTTTTTCTTAAAGTAAGAAACTGTCTGGAACCTCAATCAACTGGGGCAGCCCTCCGGAGAAATTTCCCAGAAGGGCGATCGTTCCCTTTGCCAGAGGGCGACTTTGGGTGACTGTTGTTTTGCCATTGCATATCTTCTTGGCCCAGAGAACTACTTCGGACAAGGCTCACGCACAGCGGGCAATTTCGCCTAACTCTTAGTGCCAAACTTGCAATGCCAAACTTGCGATGCCTAACTTTTAGTGCCCAGCTTTCGTGCTGCTGAGCCATTGACCTGCCGTTTAGTACCCCCAAAGTCATGTCAATTAGCAATAGAGATAACACCCTCAGAGGTGCCCGCAATTTCGGAAGACTGGACAACCGCAGCAGGCGAATCAATGGATACGTCGGCTCTAGAGACCTGGTTGACTTTGCAAAATTCACTCTGGGCGACGTGCGCGAACTCGTTCTCTCGATTGGGCGAATCGCCAACCGCGCTAGCAGCGCTCAGGTCACCCTCCGAAACGCCCAGGGTGCTGTCATCCGCAGCTTCAACACAGGCCGCCAGAACATTACTTTTCGATCCGAATTTGCCCCTGGCACCTACTTCATCGGTGTCCGGCGACTACGGGGCGAAGTCAATTACAGAATTACCGCTGCCGCCCGCCCTGCTGGCTCCAGCGGCCCCGGCATCCCTGGCGGCCCGGGCATCCCTGGCGAACCTGGGGATCGCCTCGATACTGCCCGCAGCATTGGTGTTCTCGCTGGCACTTACACCGACTCCGAGTTCGTCGGCACCACTGACCCCGCAGATATCTACCGCTTTACGCTCAACGATGTCGCCAACCTCCAGGCGCGGGTCACGGGCACCGCTGCCAACACACGGGTCGAGCTAATTAGCGATCTCAATAGCAATGGACTAATCGACAGTGGAGAGGTCATTGCATCTGGGACAAACTTTGGTGCGCCGTTTTTGTCTAGAGTCACAGAAGACTTGCCCCAGGGCACCTACTTTCTCCGAATTACGCCTACCAACAGCAATAACTCGACACCATATCGGCTTGAACTAGTCGCCACGCCTTTTGGTGGATTGCCCAGCAATCCAGGCAGCACGATTCCTACAGCATTCAATTTGGGTGCCTTCTCTGGCACGTTTATCGGCAAGGAATACGTAGGCAGGTTGGATGAGGCCGATTTCTATCGGGTGACGCTCAACGACATTTCAAATATTCAGGCCAGCGTCAGAGCAACCTCCGTCAACACTCGCGTCCAACTGATTCGAGACCTAAATAACAATGGCCTGGTTGACAACGGTGAGATTGTGGCATCAGACACGAGTTTCAGCTCGCAAGTCCTCTCCAGCATCAATCAAGATGTTCCCTCTGGAACCTACTTCATTAAGGTAGAGCCACGAAGTCCTGGTCAGTCCACGCTCTATGAGTTGAACTTGGTGGCTACGCCCTTTAGCGGCACGCTACCTGCTGATCCCGGAAACACCCTATCAACCGCCAGAGATATTGGCGTTCTGTCCGGCACGTTTACTGCAAGGGAACACGTTGGCTTTTTAGACTCAGACGACTTCTATCGATTTACGCTCAGTAGCCCTGCTACCCTCCAGTTTCGAGTCACAGGGGCCTCTGCCAACACCAGGATTCAGTTGATCCAGGACATTAATGGCAATGGAATCATCGACAGTGGAGAAACCATAGCAACGGATACCAACTTTAGCTCCACGTTTTTGTCTACTATCACTCAGAGTTTGGCAGCGGGGACATACTTTGCGAGGGTGTCTCCAAGAGATGCTGGCGTGTCTACCAACTATTCCATCAGCTTGGTGGTTTAGGTCTAGGAATGTTGCAGGAGTGATCTAGTCCGGCTGCTGGTCTGTTCCCCAAAGCCCTAGCCACGGCAGACAAGCGGCCGGATAATGAAGGCTGTAAGTTCTCTAGAAATTGGTGCTGTTGTGACTCTGACTCCGCTTCCCTTTAACCAAACCTCAGTTCAGCGGCCGGATGCGCTTGGCCGATATGGCAAATTTGGCGGCAAGTATGTGCCGGAGACGCTGATGCCCGCGCTGAGTGAGTTGGAGGCGGCGTTTTATCAGTATCGCGACGATCCGGAGTTTCAGGCAGAGTTTCAGGCGCTGCTGAAGGATTACGTGGGACGCGCCACACCGCTGTATTTTGCGGAGCGGCTGACGACGCACTTTGCCCGCCCCGATGGCAGCGGCCCACAGATTTATCTAAAGCGCGAAGACCTGAACCACACGGGCGCGCACAAGATTAACAACGCGCTGGGGCAAGTGTTGCTGGCAAAGCGCATGGGCAAGCAGCGCATTATCGCTGAAACGGGGGCGGGGCAGCACGGCGTGGCCACGGCGACGGTGTGTGCGCGGTTTGGGCTGGCGTGCATCATCTATATGGGTGTGCATGATATGGAGCGGCAGGCGCTGAACGTGTTTCGGATGCGGCTGATGGGGGCGGAGGTGCGCCCGGTGGCGGCTGGCACGGGCACGCTGAAGGACGCCACCTCGGAGGCGATCCGCGACTGGGTGACGAATGTGGAAACGACGCACTACATCCTGGGTTCGGTGGCCGGGCCGCACCCGTATCCGATGATTGTGCGGGATTTTCAAGCCATCATTGGGCAGGAGACGCGGCGACAGGCGCAGGAACAGTGGGGTGGCTTGCCGGATATTCTGCTGGCCTGCGTGGGTGGCGGCTCCAATGCGATGGGACTGTTCCATGAGTTTGTGAATGAGCCGTCGGTGCGGATGATCGGCATTGAGGCGGGCGGCGAAGGGGTGGATTCGGAGAAGCACGCGGCGACGCTGACTCGCGGGCGGGTGGGCGTGCTGCACGGCGCGATGAGCTATCTGCTGCAAGATGAGGATGGGCAGGTGATCGAGCCGCATTCCATCAGCGCGGGGCTGGATTATCCAGGTGTGGGGCCGGAGCATAGCTTTTTGAAGGATTCCGGTCGGGCGGAATATTACAGCATTACCGATGCGGAGGCGCTGGAGGGGCTGCAACTGCTGTCGCGGCTGGAGGGCATCATTCCCGCGCTGGAAACCGCCCATGCGATCGCCTATCTCAGCCAGCTTTGTCCGCAACTGGAAGGCAGCCCCCGTATTGTGATCAACTGCTCCGGGCGCGGCGACAAGGATATGCAAAACGTGGCGAAATACCTGGATTTGCAATAGTACCTGGACTTGAATTAGGGCATGGCGTTAGACGAGTTTCAGGTGTTTGATGAGGATCTGTCGGCGGAAGCGCTGGCGGCATATTTGGATGCAGAGGCGATCGCCGTTGACACGGAGACAATGGGGCTGCTGCCCTGGCGCGATCGCCTTTGTGTGGTGCAGCTTTGCGATCCTGCGGGGCGCGTGTCTGTCGTTCGCATCCTGCGGGGACAAACCGCCGCCCCCCACCTCCAGCAGTTGCTAGAAGCGCCGCAAATTACCAAAGTCTTTCACTTTGCCCGCTTTGACATGGCGGCGTTTCAGTACCATCTCAACATTGCGGTTCGTCCAGTTTTTTGCACCAAAATTGCCAGCAAGCTGGCCCGCACCTACGCCCCCCGGCACGGACTCAAGGAGGTGGTGCAGGAGCTAGAGCAGGTGGAACTCGACAAAACCGCCCAAAGCTCTGACTGGGGCAACGCGCTAAACCTGTCGGAGGAGCAACTCCGCTACGCCGCCAATGACGTGCGGTTTCTGCTCAGCATCCGCCAAAAGCTGGCGGAGATGCTCCAGCGCGAAGAGCGGTTAGCGTTGGCAGAATCTTGCTTTCGGTGTCTCCCCACCTTCGTGGATCTGGATTTGCTGCACTACGAGAACATTTTTGAACATTAATTGGTAAAATAATCAGTAGATTTACCGAGTCTTGAGTCTCGATTTCAGCACTCCAGTTCTCCGGAACAGTTCCATCCCCCGACTCCTGAGGCCCCTGAACCCAAGTATTCACCCAGACTCCCCATTGGCCCCACTCTGGGGATAGGATGGAAGTATGATGAATGTCGTCGATGTCCTGGGCACCCCCCACGCCTACGAGCGAACTGCTCCTACCCAAACACCGATAACCCTGGTTTTTATTCACGGCTGGCTGCTGAGTCGTGCCTATTGGCAACCCGTGATTCAGCAGCTTGCGCCGAATTATGCCTGCCTGTCCTACGACTTGCGCGGGTTTGGCGATTCGCAGCCGGGCCGGGCAATGTTGTCCCGCAAGGCAAGCGCCAATGCTTCTTTTGGGTCTGCCCAAACCAGCGCTTCGAGGGAATCCACGAATCAGTTGCCCAGCAGCGCTGGGGGCGGCTTTGTCCCTGCAACGGCTGCGCCCCCCACTAGGGCGATCGCCCCACAGCCTCGACCGGGCTACACCCCCAGCGACTATGCCCGCGACCTAGAGCAGCTCCTTGAAACCCTAGATATCTCCAACGTCTGGCTGGTAGGGCACTCCCTCGGCGGCAGCATTGCGCTGTGGGCCGCAGACCGAATGCCCGATCGGGTGAAAGGCGTGGTCTGCGTCAATTCCGGCGGCGGTATTTACCTCAAAGAGGAATTTGAGCGCTTTCGGGCCGCGGGGCAGCAATTGGTCAAGCTGCGCCCCCGCTGGCTCTGCCACCTGCCGATGGTAGACCTGATGATGACTTATATGAACGTTGCCCATCCCATCGACCGTGCTTGGGGACGACAGCGCTTGATGGATTGGGTGACTGCTGACCCGGCGGCGGCCGTGGGCGCACTGCTCGACTCGACGACCGAAGCCGAGGTGCATCGCCTGCCGCAGGTCGTTTCTCGCCTGTCCCAGCCGGTCTACTTCATCGCCGGACAAAACGACACCGTGATGGAGCCGCAATATGTGCTGCATCTGGCCAGCTTCCATCGTCTATTTCAGCAGTGTGGACAGAACGTGGTGCAGCTTCCCGACTGCGGACATTTGGCCATGATTGAACAGACCGACCTAGTGGTAGAACACTTGCAGGCGATTTTGGCGCGGCACGTTGCGGATCAGAGTTTGCAAACGATTGCCGATTAGTTCAGGACTTACGCACTCGCGACATGTTTTCTGGGTTTTGGACAATTTCTCGCAGGCCGCGCCCGCGAGAAGTTGTCCAACTGCGTAAGTTCTATAGTTGCTAGCTAGTTACAGATGGCTCATCAGTGCCAGTTAGCGTTTGTTATTAGCGGTTTGTTATTAGCGGTTTGTATCAGCATTCGTCTTAGAGGATGTTTGAAAAGTCCTACTGTTTGTAGCAAAGCGTGCAAGATCCC
>NZ_DVEA01000164.1:0-26822 GCF_015295965.1 Thermoleptolyngbya sp. M55_K2018_002 | reverse complement strand
TCTTCGTTCTTCGTTCTTCGTTCTTCGTTCTTCTCTCTTCCCTCTTCCCTCCCTCCACCGCTGCCAAACAGTGCTACCATCACACTGCTCCGAACTTTATCGTTCCGAATGCTGTCTTTATCTGAACTCAACGCAATGTCCCAGGAGGCGTTTGTAGCCGCGCTGGGGGCAATTTTTGAAAACACTCCGGCGATCGCCGCCAAAGCGTGGCATCAGCGCCCCTTTGACACCGTGGACGACCTGCATCGGGCAATGGTCGCAGTCGTGCAAGCAGACAGCACCGAGGCGCAACTGGCGCTGCTGCGGGCGCATCCCGATCTGGGCAGCCGCGCCGCCATGGCCGAAGCCTCTGTGCAGGAGCAGGCAAGCGCAGGGCTAGACCGCCTCTCGCCGGAGGAATACAGCCGCTTTCACCAGCTCAATCGAGCCTACACTGAGCAGTTTGGCTTTCCGTTTATCATTGCCGTGCGATCGCACACCAAAGCCAGCATTCTCGCTGCCTTTGAGGAACGGCTGCAAAACTCCCGCGCAGCCGAATTGCAAACTGCCCTCCAGGAAGTGTTCAAAATCGCCCGCTTTCGCCTCGATGCGACGGTTGGTGCAGAAGCGTGAACTGGGTTTTGGCGTTTCGGCAACGCTGATCAGTTCCAGTTGCGCTGTCTCGCGGTCGCAAAGCGGTTAGGCTGAAGATAAGCGTTTAGGAAACTTGCGATGTCTGATTCTGGGAAGACTGAGACCGCTACAAAGACCCTTCCGGAGCCACTGCACCCAGGCGATCCGCTGATTAATGAACCGATGCTCTCTCCTGAAACCCGCGACTTGGCTCAGTTTAGTGATCTGGAACTGGCGCAGGCGCTTTTGCAGCGAATGGCGATCGCCCCCAATGACTGGCATCGCCTCAAGGCAAACCGCAAGGCCCGCGCCCTGGAGCAGGCTTCTACCGCGCTGGTATATCTGCTGAAGGATCAGCCGGAAGAAGCGCTGGCGAGGTTGCAGCAGGCGGCGGGCTGGCTAGATCGATCGGTCTCGGCTCCGCCTTGTCCGACGCATGGGCGGTAGAGGAGAGCAGGGGAGATCTAGGGACGCGGAGCATTCCAGAATTGGGGTGCAGGGGATTGTCGGTAGCTGTAGTCTGTCGCTGTGATCTGCTGCTGTACCGTGTCGCTGTAGTCTATTGACGTGTTCAGTTGTGGAATTGGTTGAGTAGACTAGAGGCGATTCCCTTAGGGATCGCTTCGCGAATCGCCATTTCTAGATTCCATAACCTGGACTCTAAGCGTCTAGAAAGCTCGGCATTCCTCTCCCAGCCTTAACCGCAACGTCCCCCTCATCCCTGATCCCCGCAATCTATGTCTCAAGGGAAAAACGATATTGCTGCTCTTCTCGTCGCCCTGATGGTCACCGTTGGGCTGATCGGCGGCGGACTCTGGTTCTTTGGCAGGCAGTTTTTGAACGGCAATGGTAGCGGCAACTCGCCCATAGCCACCAGCCCCGATGCACCCGATCCCGCCTCACCCAGCCCCGCTTCTCCGCCGCCTGCTGCGGGCGGTACAACAAATCTCGATACTTCCGTCCCAGATCCGGCAGTGCTGACGATTGACGGCAGCGTGACAATGGTGTCGCTGATGAAACGGCTCCAGCTTGCCTATGCCCAGATCAATCCGGGCTTGCCGACGACCTACGGCGTACCCGACGGCCGCCCCAACGGAACGAATGCGGGAATTCAGAATCTCGCCAATGGCACTGTTGTCCTGGCGGCCAGCTCTCGCCCGTTGAACGCGGCAGAAGCCCAGTCAGGGCTGGTGGGGGTGCCGATTGCCCGTGATGCGCTGGCGGTAGTGGTGGGCAGAGACAACCCCTACACTGGCGGGCTAACGCTGGATCAGCTAAAGCGGATTTATCAGGGGCAGATTACCAACTGGTCGGAAGTGGGCGGCCCCAATGCGCCGATTAAAGTAATTAACCGCGCCAACGACAGCGGCACCCAGAGCTTCTTTAAGGATGTGGTGCTGCTGGGCGGCGACTTTGCGCCAGAGGGGCCCAATTTCACCACGCTGCCTCGCGACGAAACCACGCCAATGCTGCGGGCGCTGGGCAATAACGGCATTGGCTATAGCACTGTGCAGCAGGTGGTGAATCAGCAGACGGTGCGAATTGTGCCGATTGACGGCGTGCAGCCGACAGACATTGCCGCTGTGAAAAACGGCACCTATCCCATCAGTCGGATTGTCTTTCTGGTCGCTCGGCGGCAAACCAGCCCCGCAGTGAAGCAGTTTATCGACATGGCGCTGTCGTCTTCGGGGCAGCAAATCGTGCAGCAGAGCGGCTTTATCCCATTGCAATAATCTCTAACTACGAGATGAACATGAGATTTTGGCGCGGCGCAAGCTGGAGAACCCTGCCCCTCCGCTGGGGGCTATTGGCTCTGTTGGGATTGGGGTTGGCGCTGGGGCTGTATGCCTGTCAGCCCCGGTCGCCCCAGGCCACGCAGTCCCCGACGACGCAAGTTCCCAGTGCGCTGCGGGTTTCGCCGTCTGCACGCTCGACCGTGCCATCCGACCCGCCGGATCTGCCTGTGGAAACTCAGGCGGTGCTGGACGGGCTGCCGGATTTGCCCAACCCGCCGAGGGGCGACGTGCGGCTGGTGGTGATCAGCGATTTGAACGAGGCCTACGGCTCGACGCATTACTCCAAGGAAGTGGATCGGGCGATCGCCCTCGTTCCCTTCTGGCAGCCCGATTTGGTGCTGTGCGGCGGTGACATGATCGCAGGGCAAAAGGCGACCCTGCCCGACGAAGCCTTTCCTGCCATGTGGCAAGCGTTTGATCAGCATGTGGCGGCTCCGCTGCGGCGGTTTGGCGTTCCCTTCGGCTTCACTCTAGGCAACCATGATGCGTCAAACGCGCAGGGTGCGGGCGGGTTTCGGTTTCAGCGGGAGCGCGATGCGGCAGCAAAGTATTGGAAAAACCCGGCCCACAGTCCGGGCTTAAAATTTGGCGATCGCGCTGACTATCCCTTCTCCTACAGCTTTACCACTAGTAGCGAGAAGGGCGACGTGTTTTTCCTGGTGTGGGACGGCTCTGGCAGCAAAATTCTGCCCGAAACCCTGCAATGGGCCGAGCAGGCACTCTCCAGCGAAGCGGCTCAGTCTGCCCAGTTAAGAATCGTATTGGGACATCTGCCGCTGTATGGCATCGCCCAGGGCCGCGACAAACCCGGCGAAGTGCTGGATAACGCCGACCAACTGCGATCGCTCCTAGAAAAATACAACGTCCACACCTACATCAGCGGCCACCACCACGCCTACTATCCTGCCCACCGAGGCAAGCTGCAACTGCTCTACTCCGGTTTGTTGGGGTCAGGCGGCCGCGTATACATCGACCACAACCTGCCGCCCCGCAAAACCCTGACGGTTGTGGATATCAACTTTAACAACGCCGAAAAGACGACCTACACCACCTACGACATGGAGGCCTTTCAGGTCTTAAAACCGGAAAGCCTGCCCCGCTTTTTGGTGGGACATAATGGGCTATTGCTGCGGCGCGACGTGAAATTGCAGGAGTTAACGGCCGCCGAAAAAGCGCTCTGCATCAATCGACTGGGCGAACAAGCCTGTGCAGCGTAGCAATCCCGCGTGGGGCAAGGACTTTGCGCTAGGTAACGAAGTCTGCCGCCAATTTCTGAATTGCGCTACACTAGCAGCATGATGAAGGCGTTATGTCCTGCATCATCTTCAGGACGCAACGTTGTCAGAAGTGGGTTCCGCACCCGCTTTTTTTATGTTCGTTTTGAGTTCCTCAGGAATTCAAACACCAAGGGCCAAGGTTCAAAGCCCAAAACCCAAAATCCAAAATCCAAAATCCAAAATCTCAATTCCCTCACCCCTTCCTATGGCACACCCACTCATCCCCGACATTCTCGCCCTGGCCTCGCCAGTCGCAGAACCGCTAGGGCTGGAAGTGGTCGGAGCCGTGTTTCACACCAACCAAAACCCGCCCGTGCTGCGGATCGATATCCGCAACCTGGAGCAAGACACGGGGCTGGAGGACTGCGAACGCATGAGCCATGCGCTGGAGGTGGTGCTGGATGAGGCGAATCTGATTCCCGATGCCTACGTGCTGGAGGTGTCGAGTCCGGGTATCTCGCGATCGCTCACCACCGACCGGGAGTTTATCTCCTTCAAAGGTTTTGCGGTGATTGTGTCTACCAGTGCCCCCTACGAGGGACGTACTACCTGGAACGGTCAACTGATCAAGCGAGACGACGACGCAATTCACCTGAGCCAGAAGGGACGGGCGATCGCCATTCCCCGCGATCTGGTCAGCAAGGTGCAGCTAGATGAGAAGCGGGGATAACGTCTGTTCTGTATGCATCTACCATTTGTGCAGTGGATTCTTTTGGTACTTGACTCACAGAAACACTCAGCCGCCTGTCTCCTCATCAAATACTCAAACTTCCCAAAATACTCAAACTTCCAAAACTTAATACCCACGGAGAACTGAATCATGTCCATGGTTACCCTGCCCGGTTTACAAGAAATGATTGACGGCATCAGCCGCGAGCGCAACCTGCCGAAACACGCAGTGCAGGCGGCGCTGCGGGAGGCGCTGCTAAAGGGCTATGAGCGCTATCGCCGGACGCACCGACCCGATACGTCGATTTTTGACGAAGAATATTTCAACAACTTTGAGGTGGAGCTAGACATTGAAGACGAAGGGTTTCGAGTGCTGGCCACTAAGGCGATCGTGGAAACCGTGGACAACCCCGACCACCAGATTGCCCTGGAAGAAGTGCAGGAAGTGGCTCCAGAAGCGCAACTGGGCGATACGGTGGTGCTGGACGTAACGCCGGATCAGAACGAGTTTGGGCGGATGGCGGCGATCCAGACCAAGCAAGTCCTGGCACAAAAGCTGCGCGATCAGCAGCGCAAGCTGGTGCAGGAAGAATTCCAAGACCTAGAAGGAACTGTGCTGCCCCAGGCGCGGGTGCTGCGGTTTGAGCGGCAGTCGGTGATTATGGCAGTGAGCAGCGGGTTTGGACAGCCGGAGGTGGAGGCGGAACTGCTGAAGCGCGACCAGCTTCCCAACGACAACTATCGCGCCAATGCTGTGTTTAAGGTGCTGTTGAAGCGCGTGTCGGAAGGGTCCCATCGCGGGCCGCAACTGTTGGTATCGCGGGCCGACGCAGGGCTGGTGGTAGACCTGTTTGCCAACGAAGTGCCGGAAATCGAGGACGAGATCGTGCGAATCGTGGCGGTGGCGCGGGAAGCCAATCCGCCCTCGCGTTCCGTCGGCCCGCGCACCAAAATTGCTGTGGATACCCTAGAGCGCGACGTAGACCCGGTGGGAGCCTGCATCGGCGCACGCGGATCTCGGATTCAGGCGGTGGTGAACGAGCTGCGCGGTGAGAAGATTGACGTGATTCGCTGGTCGCCCGACCCTGCAACGTACATTGCCAATGCGCTGAGTCCGGCGCGGGTGGATGAGGTGCGCTTGGTTGATCCCGAAAGCCGTCAGGCCCATGTGCTGGTTCCCGAAGATCAGCTTAGTTTGGCGATCGGCAAGGAAGGGCAGAACGTGCGACTGGCAGCGCGGCTGACGGGCTGGAAGATCGACATTAAGGACACGGCGAAGTATGACTATGAAGCCGAAAACCAGAAGATTGCTGAACTGGCAGAACAGCGCCGTTTGGCAGAGGAAGCCGCCGCGGCCAAACGGGCAGAAGAGGAAGCGCTAGAGGAAGAGTATGACGAAGAAGACGATGACGAAGCGCTAGAGGTCGAAGAGGCCGTGGAGACGGAAGCGGCGATCGCCCCCGCAGCAGACCCAGAAACCGATGCCCCCGCAGAGGAGGACGCAGTAGACGAGCTAGCCGATGACGAACCCGCCGCTCTGGCCGAAGACGAGCTAGAAGACGAACTAGAAGACGATGCGGTGGCAGAGGATGAAGCTGACCTTGCAGCAGAACTGGACGAAGAAGACTTAGACGACGACTTGGATGAATTGGATGAAGAGGACTTGGATGAAGACGACTTGGATGAAGACGACGACAAGGCCTGATCGGGTCTAACGCCTGTCTCTGAGAGATTGCTTTGATTCCGCTTCTATTCCGCATCTAAATCTTCTTCAGAGCGATGTCTAGCATTTGCAGGAGCAAGCCCACAGCGGGTCTGCTCTTGCTGTGCTTTTTGCCGAAGCCACCCAGGAATACCGAGTTCCGCCATAGCATACAGCCGCTCAAACTCTCGCTGAAAGTGGGCTGCGACGGTGGCGTTGTCGATCACCAGCAGGTTTTCGTCGTTGTTGTGGTTGGCGGCGGCGCTCCAGTTTTGGGAGCCAGTGATGACGCGCTGCTGGTCGATAACGGCGAACTTGTGGTGCAGCAGGTCGCCCTCTGGCAGGGTGGGAATGCCTACGGTGGCGATCGCCCTCTCCCAAGTTTTATTCCCTTTCTCAATCCGACACTGGGAATCAGGCAGCGCCACGCCTATCATGTCCAGTGCCTCGCTGTAATAGCGGAAGGCAAAGCCGGGGTCG
The DNA here is from genome assembly GCF_015295965.1 of Thermoleptolyngbya sp. M55_K2018_002. Taxonomy (NCBI): domain Bacteria; kingdom Bacillati; phylum Cyanobacteriota; class Cyanophyceae; order Oculatellales; family Oculatellaceae; genus Thermoleptolyngbya; species Thermoleptolyngbya sp. M55_K2018_002. The sequence goes on along the minus strand of NZ_DVEA01000164.1, from coordinate 20,286 downwards.
ATCAGCGCCCGCACCTGAACGCCTTTTTGATGCTGTGCTTCCAGCGTGCTGCCCAGGTTTTGGTCAGAAAACACAAACAGCGCCAGATCCACCTGTCGCCGCGAAGCTGACAGGGCCCGCCCAATTAGCCCGTTGACGCTGATCTGCCAGGGCTGGGTGGGCGAGGTGGGCGAAAACTGTACTGTCACCCGCGAGGTCGGCGCAAGCAACGCTGAACGGGGCGATCGCGCGGGTTTCTGTAGCCCAAAGCGACTATCGGGGCGGCCGCCGGGCCCATCGCCCCACATCAGGTTAAATTCGTCGGTGAAAATCTGCGCTAGCGCGATGTTCTGAATCCGCAGCAAATGGTTGGGATTGCCCCGGCTGTCCGGTGCGCCAAAGTCACCGTGAATGTCCGAGGTCGTGAAGTTTGCCGACCCGACGATTACGTCCTGACCATCCACCACGACAAACTTGTGGTGCATCAGCCCGCTGCCCTTGGAGCCATCCGCCGTGTCGTCTATCAGCGGCACGCCGGCCGTTTCCAGCATCACTAGGGCATCGCGCCGCGCTGCCTCCTGGGGCGAAACGCGACCGTCGCCGTTTTCGTCCATCAGCCGTAGCGCCTCTTGATACCGAGTGCGATCGCGCTCCGTCATCCGCCCCGTCTCTGCCCCCGACACCTGGCTCAGCGGCCGCCGATAGTTGTTTTCCACAATCACCCGCACCCGCACCCCCGCCCGATGCTGTTTCACCAGGGCTTCGGCAATGCGCGGCAGCCGCAATTCCTGCACCGCCACATCGAGCGATCGCCGCGCCGAGAGAATGCCGTCCACAATCACCTGCTCCAGATCGTCCCCCAGCCGCTCCACGCCCCGATAGGGGTCTTGATAACGCGCCGCCTGCGACTGGTTGAAATAGGCCTGAATCAGCGGATCTTGCGGCAACGGTTCCAGCAGCGGGGCCTGCGCCACGCCTCGCCGCCATAGGCTCAGCCCTGCCACCAGCAACAGCCCCGCCGGAAGCAGCAGCAGCCAGCGCTTGCGTCTTTTGGATCGTGTCATCGAAATGCCCCTGAGCGGTGTCAGGGATTAGGGATGCAGAACTCCTATCAATTCTCCGAAGTGGGGCTGCGAAAGTGGCGCTGCGAATGGAATTGCTGGAAGCCCTGCCGACGCTTGACCAGCCCTCCAAAATCGCAATCGCAAGTCAAAATTGCAGACCCAAAATCGCGACTCTAAAATCGCGACTCTAAAATCGCAACTCTAAAATCGAGAATCAATACGCTCCATACCCCAACCCCCTGAACCCTAAGTTTCCCAACAGCCAGCAGCCGCTAACGCCTACCAATGCACCGTCTTGCGTTCGCGGACGACGCGGCGATAGATGGCTTCAGTTTGGGCGGCCAGGTCTTCCCAGCGAAAGCGCTGCACCAGGTCGATGTAGGCGTTTTCCACCAGCACTTTGGATTCTTCGGGATGGCGCAACACTTCCAAAATGCCCCAGGCGAGGGAGTCGGGATTGTTGGTCTGGGTGACGATGCCCGTTTTGCGGTGCTGCACGACTTCCGGGAGTCCGCCCGTGTCGGACACCACGACGGGCACGCGGGCGGCGAAGCTTTCCAGCACCACAATGCCGAAGGGTTCGTAGAGGCTGGGAAATACGGCACAGTCGGCGATCGCCTGAAACTGGTTCAGGTCGGCATCGGACATAAACCCAGTGAAATAGCACTTGTGCCAGATGCCCAGATCCCACGCCTGCCGCTTCAGATGGTCGGTATAGCCCGTGCCGATGAGGATGATCTTGGCATTGCCGCCCATCTCCCAAATCACCTTGGGCGCAGCGCTGAGCAAATTGTGAACCCCCTTTTCGTGGGTCATGCGCCCAACGTAGTAAACAATTCGCTCGTCATCGGTGGCATAGCGGCGGCGAAAGGTCTGCCAGTCAAACTCATCACGGGCGGGCTTTTTCTCTGGGCGAATGCCATTGAACACGACATCGGTTTTGTCCCAAGGGCAATGCAGCACACGCTCCACTTCCCGCTGCATATATTGCGTACAGACAATCAGCCGCCAGGCCTCGTGGGCCAGCAGCTTTTCCTTGCCTGCGATGTAGTGGTGGGTGGGGTTGTGTAGCCCGTTGTGGCGACCGGCTTCGGTAGCGTGGATGGTGGCGATCAGGGGAATGCGGAAGGCGTGTTTGAGGGCGATCGCCGCATCGCCCACCAGCCAGTCGTGGGCGTGGATCAGGTCGAAGGGGCCATCTTCTGAGAGCAGTTTCCCGCCGTGGCGGCCCATGCTCTCGTTCATGTTCACCACCCAATGAAAAAAGTCGTGTCCACCCGTCACCGGGACGCGATGCACCCGCACCCCTTCCACTACCTCATAGTGGGGCGCTTGCCCAAACTCCACCGTCAGCAGGTGAACCTCATGCCCCAGCTTCACAATTTCGGGAAACAGTTCCGAGACATGGCGAGCGATTCCTCCCACGATGCGCGGCGGAAACTCCCATGCCAGAACCAGGATCTTCATTGCCCCATCCATTCACATCGCCTAAGTTCCACCAATTTTACACAGCTTAACCCCGCTCAATAGTTCAAACGTTAAGTCCATTTACAAATGCTCGACTCTATTCAAATCCCACTGCCCCAAAGTTGCGAAATGTAACGATACACTCAAGATAACGGGTTTGCAGAATTCCCCCGAACCCTGCATTCCCCCGAACCCTGCCCTCAAATCCTGTTCCCGAATCTTGCCTCCGAATCTTGCCCCCGAATCTTGCCTCCAGCCCACACCTGCAACCAGCACTCTGAAACGACCTGAACCCATGACTGATGCAATGCAAACCCTCACCCTCGGCCCCAGCGGCCCCACGGTTCCTGCCCTCGGTATTGGCACTTGGGCCTGGGGCGACAAGCTCTATTGGGGCTACGGCAGCGACTACGACGAAGCCGCATTGCGCGATGCCTTTAAAACTGCGGTCGAGGCTGGCGTAACCTTCTTTGATACGGCTGAAATTTATGGACTGGGTGAATCCGAGCGGCTGATTGGGCGCTTTGCAAAGGAACTCCAGCAGCCCGTGATTTTGGCAACGAAATACTTTCCTCTGCCCTGGCGGATTTGGGGAAGTGCAGTGGCCGATGCCCTCACTGCCAGCCTCAAGCGGCTCCAAGTGCCCACGGTGGACTTGTATCAGGTTCACTGGCCCTTCGACTTTTTGATGGGGCAGCCAACGCTGATGAATGCCCTGGCCGATGAGGTGCAGCAGGGTCGCATCAAGTCTGTCGGCGTGAGCAACTACTCCGCTGAGCAGATGCAGCGGGCGTATGACCTGCTGGCGCAGCGCGGTGTGTCCCTGGCGGTGAACCAGGTGCAATATTCCCTGCTAGCGCGGCAGATCGAGCGCAATGGCGTGATGGATGCGGCACGGCGACTGGGCGTGACGATTCTGGCCTACAGTCCGCTGGCGCAGGGGTTGCTGACGGGTAAATACACGCCCGAAACCGACATGCCACCCCAAGGGGCCCGCAGGCTCGACCCGCGTTTTAGCCGGGAGGGTCTGGAAAAACTCGCGCCAAAGGTGGGTCTGCTCAAAGAAATTGGGCAAAAATATGACCGCACTCCGGCACAGGTGGCGCTCAACTGGCTAATTGCTCAGGGCAATGTGGTGCCGATTCCGGGTGCAAAGAACGCCAGCCAAGCCGCCCAAAATGCCGGAGCGCTGGGCTGGATGCTGAGCGAAGAAGAACAAGGGGCGATCGCCCAGGCTTGGCAGTAACGGAGCGGTGGAGGGAGGAAAGAGAGAAGAGAGAAGAACGAAGAGATACCGTTTTTCTCTCTTCGTTTTTCGTTCTTCATTTTTCGTTTTTTCTTTCTCCGCTTCTCGCCTCACCACCCCAACACCCCGTCACTCAAGACTCTTGGGGTTGCTTGTAGCCAAAAAAGTCGATGGAATAGCCTGTGATCTTCACGCCCGTTTGCTGCTCAATTTGTTCGATCAGCTCAGCGGGCAGGTCAACATGAACATCCAAGATTTGGTTGGTATCCAGGCAATTGACGTGGCTATGGGGATCGCTGATGTTGCCGTAGAGCCGTCCGTCGGAGCGCTCGACGCATTCGATAATACCCTGCTCAGACAGCGCCTCCAGATTTTGATAAACAGAAGTGTGGCCAATGTCTTTGCCTTGCTGGTTGAGGCGATCATAAATCTCGCGGGCCGAGAGGTGTTCCTGCTGCTGCCAGAGCAACTCCAAAATGAAGCGGCGCTGCTTGCTGAGGCGCATTCCCAATAGCTGACAGCGATTGAGAGCGTCTTCTAGCGAGCGAATGGGTTTGCGGTCAGCAGTTTCAGGATTCATAGTCTCGACGTGGCAGCTTTAACCAGCGGGTTATCAAGATGGCGTTAGATGGCGTTAACGGATGATGAATGGATGATTTGAGATGGTTTGATCTGGCTTTTTTGATCCGGCTTTATTTAATTCTAGTCCAGAGGTTCGAGTCGCTGTTGATACATCTCATACGGGGGGCTGATCAGGGATCTGAGCGGAGAACTGGCTGATAAATCTACTGGTAAATCTACTGGTAAATCTACTGGGGGCGTACCCCATGAGGGCAGCCACCCTGCGATTCTCATTAACCTGGGCTGACTTGCTGAGCAAGGAACGTCTGGGCAGTGAGGCTTTCAGCAGGCTCCAACCTCTTATGCAAACTCACTACAACTTTAACTTAAAACTGTCAAGACTGTCCACAGGGGCAAAATTTCGAGGAACAAGGGCGATCGCCGCGACTATCCCAAGTCAGAGTTTCCTCCATGCTGCTTCTGCCAGGATTGCAGGACAGGGGCCGCCAACATCCGATTTGGGACTGGCGATTTTGGATTGTGGTCGGGCTAAGCTGGGGCTTGCCGAATCTGTGATTTCCGAGCATCTGTACTTGCGATCGCCCGTACTGCTACACTGGGATCAGGGCTGGGCGTGGGTTCATGATTCCGCTGCAATTAAAACTCAAAAATTTCCTCAGCTATCGGCAGGCGGCGCTCGACTTTCGAGGGCTGCATGTAGCGTGCGTGTGTGGGCAAAATGGAGCGGGCAAGTCGTCGCTGCTGGAGGCGATCGCCTGGGCAATTTGGGGCGAAAGCCGCGCAACTCACGAAGACGACGTAATTCACCAGGGCGAAACCGAAGCCCAGGTGGAGTTTACCTTTAGCTGTCGCCAGCAGACCTATCGCGTGCTGCGGACGCGGGTGCGCGGGCAGACCAGCAGCCTGGAGCTTCAGATCGAAACGCCGACGGGGTTCCGGCCGCTGACGGAGCGGGGAATGCGGGCAACGCAGCAGTTGATTTTGCAACACCTGCGGCTGGATTATGAAACCTTTGTCAACTCGGCCTATTTGCGACAGGGGCGAGCAGACGAGTTTATGCTCAAACGACCGGGCGAGCGCAAGCAGATTCTTGCCGACTTGCTGAAGCTGGATCAGTATGACGAAGCGGCGGAAACGGCCCGAGAGCGATCGCGCCTGGCCAAAGCAGAGCTAGACGTGCTGGAGCGATCGCTAGAAACCCTGGCACAGCAGCTAGAGGCGGGCGCGTCTCTATCGGCAGAGTGCAAAGCGCTGAGGGCGACCATCGACACCTGGCAGCAAGATCAAACCAGCGACACCGATGCACTACACCAACTGCAAGCCGTGCAGCAGCAGCGCCGCACTTGGACTCAGCAGTTGCACCTGCATCAGCAGCAAGAGCAGCGGTTGCGGCAAGACGGCCAGCGACTCCAGCAGGACTTGGCAGCGGCACAGCAGCAGTTGCGATCGCTCGAAGCGACCCTCTCAAAGGCAGACGAAATCACCGCAGGCTATACCGAGTTTCACAGCCTACAAACCGAGGAAGAGATTCAGTCCGCCAAGTTTCATGCTCACCAAGCGGCGATCGCCCAGCGCGACCAGCTCCAGCAGCAACTGAACACCCAGCTTGCCGCATTGCAAGATCAGCACTTGCGCCTCCAAGCTCAGCGCGACACCCTCCAGCAGCAGATCCAGGAGTTGCAGCACACTCTGGCAAAAGCGCCTGACCTCGACACTGCTCTAGAAAACTTGCGAATGGCGCGAGAGCGGCTGGTGCAGCTAGACCAGCTTCAGTCCCAGGCTGCCCCCCTGATGCAGCGCCAGCAGCAGATTCGTGCCACATTGGATCGCGCCCAGGCACGGCTCCAGGCCCGTTTAGAAGAATATCAAACGACCCGTCAACAGCTTCTTCAGCAGCAGGGTCAGCAGGCTCAGGCTTGTCAGGCGCTAACCGCGATCATGGAACGGAGCGCGTATTTGGAAAATCGCCGTCGCTATCAGCAGGAATTGCGCGAGAAAGGCATGGAGCGGCGTACCTTTATGGAACGGCTCCAGGAACGTCAGCGCGAACTAGAGGCGCAGGTGGCGGGGCTGGACAATAAAATGGCGTTGCTTCAGCAGCAGATGCCTGGTGCGATCGCCCAGCCTGCCTCTTCTCTAGAGCCGCAGCGGACTTCTTCGGAACGGGCCTCTGAACGAGCCTCTGAACGATCTTCAGAACTCTCTTCTGTCCCCCTGGAGGCGGAGCGTTCTGATTCGGCGGGCATCCGAAAACGTCGCGGAAAACCAAAGCGAACGACGCTCAAGGTGCTGCCGGATGCAGCGTTAATGGTTCATGGCCAGGAGCAGCCAGGTTCCCAGGGCAGTTTTCCGCCGTGTCCCCTGTGCGATCGCCCGCTGGATGAGCATCACTGGGCGGTGGTGATGGAGCGGCATCACGCCGAAAAGCAGGAGCTTTATGACCAGCTTTGGGTGATTCGAGAACAGCTTGCCGTTTCGGAGCGCGAAATTCAGGTGTTGCGCCAAGAATATCGCGATCTAGAAAAGGAACTGGCGGACTATAGCGATGTTTTGCAACTGCAAGGTCAGCTTCAGCAGCAGGTGCAGGACAGGGCGACTGTCGAGGCGCGGCTGCAACAGTTGGCGCAGGAGGAGGCGGATCTGGGGCGATCGCTGCAAACGGGCGACTATGCTCCTGACCTGCACGAAGAGTTGCGCCTGCTGGATGAAACCCTGGCGCAGCTTCAATACGATGATCGCGACCATGCCCTGGCGCGGGGCGAGGTCGATCGCTGGCGCTGGGCAGAGATCAAACACGCGGAGCTAAAGCAGGCGCAAAAGCGGCTCCAGCAGCTACTCGCTCAGCAGCCAGAGTTGGAGGCGCAACTGGCAACTGTAGAACAGCAGCGGGCGGAATTGCTGAACCAGTCGGTGTTGCAGCGGCAGATTCGCGACTTGGAGCAGCAAATCGAGGCGATCGCCTATAACCTGAAGCGCCACACCACGCTGCGAAATGCGCTGCGGCTGGCGCAAGTGTGGCAGTTGCGCCATCAGGAGCTTCAGCAGGCACAGCAGCAGTATCCCCAGGTGCAGCAGCAGGTGAAGGATCTGGCGGCGCGGCTGACAGAGCGATCGCACTTGTTAGACACACTCTCCGCAGACATCCGGGCGCTGGTGCAGCAAATCGAGGCCACGCCCGACCCCGCAAGGGCGATCGCCACCCTAGAACAGCAGATACAGCAGCGGCGCACCCAGCTTGATGCGGGGCTGGCCAATTTGGGACGACTGGAACAGCAGATTCAGCAACTTGCAGCCCTAGAGCAGCAGCAGGCAGATTTGCTGATTCAGCAGCGCAACCTCCAGCGCCAGCGCCAGGTCTATCACGAGCTAGCCCAAGCCTTTGGAAAAAACGGCATTCAGGCGCTGATGATCGAAAATGTGCTGCCGCAGCTAGAGGCAGAGGCAAACCAGATTCTAGGACGGCTGAGCAATCATCAACTGCATATTCGGTTTGTGACGCAGCGGGCCCGCCGGAAGGGGAAATCCACCAGTCCCCAAGGCCTGATCGACACGCTGGATATCCTGATTGCCGATGCCAACGGCACGCGCCCCTACGAAACCTATTCCGGCGGCGAAGCCTTCCGGGTGAATTTCTCGATCCGGCTGGCGCTGGCGCGGCTGTTGTCGCAGCGGTCGGGCACGGCGATGCAAATGCTGATTGTGGATGAAGGCTTTGGCACGCAGGACGACGCAGGCTGCGATCGCCTGATTGCTGCGATTCAGGCGATCGCCCCCGATTTTGCCTGCATCCTCACCGTCACCCACATGCCCCGGTTCAAGGAAGCCTTCCAGACCCACATCGAGGTAACGAAGACAGACCAGGGATCGGCTCTGAGTCTGGCGTTTTAGGTGGAAGTGTTTTAAGTGCGCTTTAGGTGCAACTTTTGGTGCAGCGTTTTAGGTGCAACCTACATGCAGCTTAGGTGCAACTTAGGTGCAGCTTAGGTGCAACAATCCAGCCAGATGCGTCCAAAGTTCTAACTTTTGGGCTTGTGGGTACTCGCAATCGACAGTTCCTTGAGCTGCTTGTTGTCTACTGGGGAAGGCGCATTGGTCATCAGGCAGCGGGCCTGCTGGGTTTTTGGGAAGGCGATCGCATCGCGGATCGACTCTTCGCCCGACAGCAGCATGGCCCAGCGGTCAATCCCATAGGCGATGCCCCCGTGCGGCGGCGTGCCGTATTCAAAGGCTTCTAGCAAAAAGCCAAACTTTTCGCGGGCTTCGTCGGGCCCAATGCCGATTAGCTCAAACACCTGCTGCTGCAAGTCCGGCTGATAAATCCGCAGGCTGCCCCCTGCCACCTCGAAGCCGTTGTAAACCAGGTCATAGGCCTGGGCGCGGGCGGTTTTCAGGTCGCTCAGGTCGTCGGGATGGGGCGCAGTGAAGGGGTGGTGCAGCGGTTCGAGGCGCTTTTCCTCGGCGTTCCACTCAAACATCGGAAAATCCACGACCCACAGCAGATTAATCTTGTCCGGGTCAATCAGCCCCAGTTCTCTGCCAATGACCTGCCGCAGGCGGTCGAGCGTTTTGTTTACGGTATCGGTGTCGCCTGCGCCAAACAGCAGCAGGTGTCCAGGTTTCGCGTTTGTCCGCTGGAGAATTTCCGTTTTTTTCTCGTCGATGAGGTTGTCTTTGATCGCGCCGATCGTTGTAATTTCGCCATCTTCGCCAACGCGGATGAAGGCCAAGCCCTTCGCGCCCATCGTCGTCGCTTCGTTAAACAGGTCCCCACCGGGCTTGATGCGGACGTTGGAAATCGCATCATTGCCACCGGGAATCGGCAAGATTTTCACAATGCCGCCCTTGCTCACCGCATCGGCAAAGACTTTGAAGCCCATATCCTGCACCACGTCCGACACGTCCACTAGCTCTAGCCCAAAGCGGGTGTCGGGCTTGTCGCTGCCGTAGCGGCCCATTGCTTCGGCGTAGGTGAGGCGCGGGAAGGGGCGCGGCAGGTCAATGCCCTTCAGGGTTTTGAACACCTGGCAGACCATTTCTTCGTTCAGCGACAGAATTTCGTCCTGGGTCATGAAGCTCATCTCCATGTCCAGTTGGGTGAATTCGGGCTGGCGGTCGGCGCGGAGGTCTTCGTCGCGGAAGCAGCGGGCAATTTGATAGTAGCGATCGCACCCTGCCACCATCAGGATTTGCTTGAACAACTGCGGCGACTGCGGCAGCGCGAAAAACTCGCCTGGATTGACGCGGCTGGGCACCAGGTAATCCCGCGCTCCCTCCGGAGTGGAGCGGGTCAGCACGGGTGTTTCCACTTCCATAAAGTGGGCTTCGTCTTCCAAAAAGCGGCGGAAGGTTTTGATGAGCGCATGGCGCAGTTGCAGGTTGCGGCTCATGCGTTCGCGCCGCAGATCGAGGTAGCGATACTTGAGCCGCAGGTCTTCGCGCACGGGTTCTTGCTCCGCAGTGGACACCTGGAAGGGCAACTGCTTTCGCACCGCGCTGAGAATTTCAATCTGGTCGGCATAGATTTCGACTTCGCCCGTGGCCAGCTTGGGGTTGAGCGATTCCGGCGGGCGCTGGGTGACGCGGCCCGTGATCTTTACCACATACTCGTTTCGCAGGCTGTCGGCTAGTTTGTAGGATTCGGGCGTGCGTTCTGGATCGCTGACAATCTGGGCAATGCCCGTGCGATCGCGCAAATCGACAAAAATCACGCCGCCATGATCTCGTCTGCGATCCACCCAGCCACAAAGGGTAACAGTGTCTCCAACGTGAGTTGCTCGCAGGTGACCGCAGTAATGAGTACGCATGGAAGTCAGGATTTAGAGGAATAGATGAATCAGGGTTGCAGCGTTGTCGGGCAGTCCGGGAAAGATCGTGCGGAATGCCTCGACTAAAACCTATTCATTATCCTGCATTCGGGCCGCTATTGACGATGGTTTTGAAATACCCTCATGCCCAGTCTTGCGCGGGAGGGGTAAGGGCAGTACGGGTTCTAACCCTCGCCTAAGTTGAAACTTGTCGCTTTATATTCTTCAGGGTCTAGGTGATTTTTCCACCCAGAGATGGTCAGCCAGTGCCGCGGGATTGGCATTAATTTGTTTCTGAAATTGCTCAACTTGTTGAAGGGTTAATGGGGATAAACAAGCAGGCACAGTAGAGCGATCGCCCAACCAATGCACAACAGCGGTGAGGCAGTGCCTTCCAGCGCGAACTTATGCCAGCGCGAACTTATGCCAGAGCAAGCAAGTGCTCAGCAAGCGTCTGGGGGGCAGACAGGTAAGGATTGTGGCTAGTGTCCATCGAGATCACCTTTTTGCAGGGAAGCGCTGTATAGAGCCGCTTCTGGGTGGCCGGGCCAATTGTATAGTCTTGCAGACATTCGATATAAACACGGGGCACCTGCCCAAACCGTTCGGGCGTGGTGGATATCGGTGTGGTCATGGGAGCCGCTGCCTGCGGAATTAGCAGCGCCTGAACCAGCGCCATATCTTCGTCGGAGCAATCGCCATAGCCGACCTGTTTCAGCGCCTCTGGACGAAACGACACCGCAAGCTGATCTTCTGAAAAGACGGCATTTGCCAGAAGCAGCGTTTCGGTATCTTCCTGGCTAATGCCCAGCATCGTCTGCCCGTTCTCTGGCAAGTAGCCCGCCAAATATACCAGCGTGCGAATCCGGTCGGGACAATATTCTGCTGCCTGAGTGATAATCCCGCCGCCCATGCTGTGCCCTAGCAGCACCACGGGTTCTGGCTGTTCGTTCAGGATCTGGCAAACCCGCTCCACGTAGGCGGCTAGCGTCACGTCAGCAAGGGGCGTTTTATCTTTGCCATGTCCCGGCAGATCGGGTGCAATTACCGTGTGGCTGTGCTGCTCCAGCAACGGCTTTACTTTGTACCACACCCACGCGCCAGATCCGGCCCCGTGAACTAATACAAATACACTCATAAAGGCTTCTCCCAAAGCATATCAATGTACCTTGAAGCGTATCTTGAAGCGTATGAGACCCAGCAAAGTCTTGCCAGAATCACAGCGCCAGGAATTTTTACTTTTGTGAACTGTAGGACTTACGCAGTTGGATGATTTCTCGTGGGCTGCACCCGCGAGAAATCATCCAAGCCCCAGAAAACTCATCGCAAGTGCGTAAGTCCTGAACTAGTTATTTTGAACTGGTTATTTTGAACTTGCCATAAGTGTAAGACAAGCCACTATTTGGAAACGGTTCTCTCAAGGTTGAGCTTCCCTATATTGGGTCTACATCGCGAAGCTGCGGTATTGCGAAGCTGCACCACAAATTAGCCGCGATCGCCCCTGGGGTGACGGTGTAAAGTAATCTAGTTTGCACAAGGACAACCGCCGAACAATACTTATGAGCAACGCTGCATCCCCCTCCTCCACCAGCACGCCCGATGCATCCTCCAGTCCCTCGGCCCCAGACCGCGACTGGTCGCCCCTGCTGCAACAACTGCTCGATGGGCGATCGCTCGATGCAGACCAGGCCGCAGACCTGATGCAGGGCTGGCTATCGGAGTCGATTGCGCCCGCGCTGTCTGGGGCAATCCTAGCGGCAATCCAGGCGAAGGGCGTGTCGGCGGGCGAACTGGCAGGCATGGCGCGGGTGCTTCAGGCGCAGTCTCTTGGCAAAACGGTGGATGCAGATTTGCCCACGCCGCTAATTGACACCTGCGGTACGGGCGGTGATGGCGCGTCCACGTTCAATATTTCGACTTGCGTGGCCTTTGTGGCGGCAGCGGCAGGCGTGGCGGTGGCCAAGCATGGCAACCGGGCGGCCTCCAGTCGCGTCGGGTCGGCGGATGTGCTGGAAGGGCTGGGCGTGAACCTGGGCGCACCGCCAGAGCGAATTCGGGCTGCCTTGCGGGAAGTCGGCATTACGTTTCTCTTTGCCCCCGGCTGGCATCCGGCGATGAAGGCCGTCGCGCCCATCCGCAAGACGCTGAAGGTACGAACCGTGTTCAACCTGCTGGGGCCGCTGGTAAACCCGCTCCAGCCGACGGGGCAGGTGATGGGTGTGTTCAGCCCGCAGTTGGTGGAAACGGCGGCACAGGCGTTGCAGCAGCTTGGACGGGAAGAGGCGATTGTGCTGCACGGGCGCGAAAAGCTGGACGAGGCGGGGCTGGCAGACTGGACGGATATGGCCGTGCTGTCGGGGGGAACCGTGCGATCGCACGCCGTTAATCCCGATGCGCTGGGCCTGTCGCCTGCCCCCACCAGCGCCCTGCGCGGCGGCGAAGTGGCGGAGAATCTAGAAATTTTGCGGAATGTGCTTCAGGGCAAAGGCACTGCGGCACAGCAGGATGTGGTGGCGCTAAACGCAGCCCTGGCCCTGAAGGTAGGCAATGCGATCGCGGGCGCAACCGACGACCTGGATCAAACACTGCGGCTAGGGATCGTGCAAGCAAAGGATATCCTCAGCAGTGGGGCCGCCTGGGCCAAGGTCGAGGCACTGGTGGACTTTTTGAAAGGGTAGTGAAAGGGCAGAGATTTCGCGGTCTAGAGCCACGTCTCTATCCCTCTGGCACAACCCCCAGTGCGCTCCGGCCTGTAGACCTTCTGCATTCGTTCTTCGTTCTTCGGTTTTCCATTTTTCTGCCCCCCTGGCGCGATCGCGCTGGGAACTCCGCTATGGGCAGGAATTGGGGCAAATCGGTGAGCGCAGGCGGGAAGGGCGATCGCTCCCTTTACGAATTCTTAATTATTTTGTTGCGATTTGATGGCGATCGCCCCTTTCCCCGCAATAATACGGAGAGATCTAGCAGAATATTAAAGATATAGCCCCTGCGTTTTTTCACAACGGTTCTCCGGCGCTCTTCAGGGACATCTACGATGCAGTTTAGTCTTCAGCCCATTCTTGACCTTTTTGAGCCTCCTCCATGTACGCTGTTCCTCCTGCCCCCTGTAAGCGAACCTACGCAATTCTACGGATTTATCCCGGCGATCTAGACCCCACCGAAGTCACCGAACGTTTGGGCATCGAGCCGACGCTGTGCCAGTGGCAGGGCAAACTGCGCCACCCCGGCAAGCCGGCCCACATTGCTTCGCTCAACGGCTGGTTTCTGTCGTCCAAAGATGCGGTCGATTCCAACGATTCGCGCCATCACATCGACTGGATTTTGCAGCAGCTAGCGCCCCGGTCTGAGGCGCTAAGAGAGCTACAGAAGATGGGCGCACGGACAGATTTATTTTGTTTTTGGGAATCGGTGGATGGGCACAGTGGCCCGGTCATGTCGCCCCAGCAAATGCAGAAAATTGCCGATCTGGAATTGGACTGTGGCTATGAAGTGCTGGTTCGCAGCAGTCGCTGAGGAAAGACCGGGTTAGGCAACACATCTATCAACATTAGGACTTACGCAGTTGGACGATTTCTCGCGGGCGCAGCCTGCGAGAAATCGTCCAAAGCCCAAGAAGCTTACTGCAAGTGCGTAAGTCCTGAATGTATCGACACGCAAAGTTTGGGATACTGGGCTGGCTGCGAATCGCTGTTTTCGCAAGCCAGTTTTTTTTGCCCAAGCTGCTGCCTACTGCGCCCGCGCCTAGTCAACTGCGACCCAACATTGCGTAGCAAAAACCGAAACCAGCGGCAACTTCGAGGGGGCGGCTGCCATTCTAAAGAAGTGGAAAGTTTTTGCAGCGGAGTGTTCCCATCTGCTGATTTGAAGGAGAATCAAGACATGCGTCGCTCACTGTTGACCATTGGCACCGCGCTAGCGAGCAGCCTGCTCGTTGTTGGGTTGCTGAGTTGTGCTGCGAATCAGTCCCGCGCTGGCGATTCGTCGCCCGTGCCGTCCATCCCGTCGGTGCCCGAATCCCCCATTTCCCAAAACCCTGATGTGACGGAGCAACCCGTGGATGCGCGTTTGGTGGCGGCCAATACCCGCTTTGGCTTCAAGCTGTTTTCGGAAGTGGCAGCCCAGTCGCCGGGTGAAAATGTGCTGATTTCGCCGTCAAGCGTGGCGATCGCCCTGTCGATGGTTTACAACGGGGCCAGCGGCGACACCCAGCGGGCGATCGCCGAAGCGCTCCAGCTTGAAGGGCTGAGCTTGGACGACGTGAATCAGGGCAATGCAGCACTAGAGGCATTGCTGGAAAGTGCCGACCCGAAGGTGAAGCTGGCGATCGCCAATTCCCTCTGGAGCCGGGAAGGGGTAGATTTTCGGCCCGACTTTTTGGCAAAGAATCGCGAGTTCTACAACGCCGAGGTCACCAGCCTAGACTTTTCCCAACCGAATGCGCCCAGCGTAATTAATGAGTGGGTCAGCCGCAGCACCGAAGGCAAAATTCCCACCATCGTCGATCGGCTCAATCCAGAGGATGTGCTGTTTTTGGTCAACGCCATCTATTTCAACGGCACTTGGAGCGCCCCGTTTAACCCGTCAATGACGCAGACGCAGCCGTTTACCCTGCCTAATGGCGATCGCCTCAATCATCCGCTGATGTCGCAGTCGGGGCAGTTTGTCTACGCCGAAACCGACCAGTTCCAAGCGGTGAACCTGCCCTACGGCAACCGCCGCTTTAGCATGGTGGTGTTTTTGCCCAAGCAGTCGTCTAGCCTAGAAGCCTTCCAGCAGACCCTCACTGCCGAAAACTGGCAGACCTGGAGCAGCCAGTTTCGCCGCCGCGAAGGCATGGTTAAGCTGCCCCGGTTCAACACGGAATTTAGCGTGGGGCTGAACGACGCGCTCAAGTCGCTGGGCATGGCGATCGCCTTCGACCCAGACCAGGCCGACTTTTCCGCCATGATCGACGCGCAGGCCTTCATCAACCGCGTACAGCACAAGACCTTCATCGAGGTCAACGAGCAGGGCACCGAAGCCGCAGGCAGCACGGGCATCAGCATCGGAGTCACCTCTGCTCCCATCGATCCGCCCTTCCAGATGGTGGTCGATCGCCCCTTCTTCTATGCTATCCAGGATAATCAGACAGGCAGCATCCTGTTTATGGGTACTGTCGTCAACCCTGGCAGCTAAAGTTAGCTGGTCTGTAACCCCCCATGCCCACCGCCCTCGCCCTCCACACTAGCAGTCCGAATCTGGGTCTGGCGCTCAGCAACTTCGATGACGTGCAGCGCCAGCAGACCTGGGATTTGGGGCGGGCCCTGTCTACGCATCTGCACGACTGCCTGATGGCGTTTTTGCCGCCGCAGACCTGGGCAGATCTGGACTTTCTGGCGGTGGCGCGGGGGCCGGGTGGCTTCACGGGGACGCGCATCGGCATGGTCACGGCACGAACGCTGGCGCAGCAGTTGGAGATTCCGCTATTTGCCATTTCCTCGCTGGCGGCCGTCGCCCATGCCGCCGCTGCCCAGATGCCCGATGATTCTACAGATTCTACAATCGACCTGGCAGTGCAGCTATCCGCCCAGCGCGGCGAAGTGTTTGGCGCAATTTACCGCAGCCAGCCGCAGACCCGCCAACTCGTTCCCGTGTATCCCGATGCCGTGCTGACGGAAACGGACTGGCGATCGCTCCTCGACTCCTGGACTTTTCCCTGGCAGCCCATCAACGCAAATGGCGATTGCGCCCACACCGCCGCTGACCTGCTCGCCCTGGCCTATGCAGACTGGCAAAGGGGCGATCGCCCCCACTGGTCGGCCGCGCTACCTTTTTACGGACAGCATCCGGTGAAATAGGGGCAAAAGTCAGCACAGCGCAGGGGCAGCAGAGGCACAAAGCGCAAAAGCACAAAAAAGGGAGTGCCGCAGCTTAGCTCCCGCACTCCCTCTCCTCGTTTTCGCTGGATTCAGCAATTCTACAAACCTGGAACCTATTCAGCCGCCAGAGCCTCGCGGGGCGTGCCGTAGTCGATGCGGTCGAGGTCGCTGGAGCTATGCCGGAGCGGGTTGGTGTAAACATTCAGCTTTTGCAGCAGCACCAGCCAGAAAAACAGCGGATCTTCGACCAAGTAGCGCCGCCACAGCCGCTTGGGTTCGGCCGTGAGGCGATAGAGCCATTCCAGCCCTGCCTCACTGATCCACTTGGGCGATCGCTTAACGTTTCCTGCCTCAAAGTCGATCGTTGCCCCGATGGCCAGGAAGATTTTGATATTGGGCAGTTGGTCTTTGTACTTGTGAATGAATAGCTCCTGCTTCGGTGCGCCAACCCCCACAGCCAGAACCGTTGCGCCCGACTCTCGAATCATTTCCAGGATGCGATCGCACTCGGCTTCGTCCTTTTCAAACCCGAAGGACGGCGAATGGGTCGCCACGACGATTTCCCGCCCAACTTTTGCGTTAATCCGCTGCTGAGCCGCTGCCGCAACGCCCTCCTTGGCCCCCAGCAGGAAAATGCGAATGTCTGGATTGTCCTTGTGATACTCGTAAAAAGCGGGAAACAGGTCAGACCCCGAAATTTTTTCGCGAATGGGGGACCCCAGGAAGCGAGAGACGTACATTAAGATCTTGCTATCGCAAACCCGGTAGTCCGCGTCATTGTAGACCTTAAAGAAGGACGGATCTCTTTGCAGTTTGACCAAGTGATCCACATTGGGAGTATAAACAACGCCGCTGGTTAGCTTTTCCAGTAGTTCCTGTGTTGACAGGTTATCAATTTGCACGTTCAGAATCTTAACGCTGTCCATCCAGCACGCTCCATTCCTGAGGTCTTTTGCTCGATAGTCATCCGAAATTCAAACCAGGCGGTTTGTTCGCAGAGTCAATGACCATCTACATTCGGTAATAACATTCGCAAAACCCGGATAAACAGAGGGAGATTACGTACGAGTTTCCGCCCTCTAAGGGGGTGCATTGCGGCTCTTTTGCCTTGATATTGTATGGGTTTTGTGTGGTTTTAATGAGTTAAATACTTTGCCTGAATAAATCACCCGTACGGTGAGGGGTTCATCAACCAGCAAAAGGGACTGAAAGCATTGTCCTGATGGGTTTTCAGGCTACAGGAAGGGAGAATCTTTTGCAGCGAAAGCACAAATCCGAATCTGCGACCTCATTGCCCCCGGTGACCGTATTTTTCACCAGTCCGTTCGGTTTGTGTACTCATCCTCCTCACTTTTGCGATCGCCCGATAGGGAAATTTAGGCCCATTGAATGAGATTTTTCCCGCCTATGGATTGCGCGCATTGCCGCAAAATATTGCGTCTGTTAGGAAGCGATCGCACTTGGGCACACTAGCGTTGTACGGTTCAAAGTTTGAATGCGAACCCTCGCACAACAGATTTGAACCTCCTCTAACAGTTTGTATGAAAACGTTTTCGTCTTTGAACTTCAGATCAGTTACTGAGTTTCGGTTCTGGCTGGTGGCGATCGCTGCTGGGCTGGCTGCAATTCACCTGACGCTGGTTTGGCGGGCTGATAACGTCGATTTGCTGGGCAGCAGCATTCTGTTTTTTGCGGCGCTGACCTCGCTGTTGGGCGATCGCCAGCATACACTGCGCTTTGATAGCAGCATTCTCGCAAGCGTGCTTGGGACCATGCTGATTGCGTTCGTGCTGTTGCGGAGTTTGGCGACTCCGGGCGAGGCGTTTTTGCTGCTAGCACCGCTCACGGCTGGTTTAGGATTAGCCCTCCTATCCTCTGGTTTTCGCGGATTGGGGCAATATCGACAAGAACTGTTGCTGCTGTTTTGTCTGGGTGCGCCCAAGGTGTTTATTCCGCCGCTGTTTGACCCGACGCTGTGGACGGCGAAATTTTCGACGGCATTGCTTTGGTATGGCGGGTTTGAAGTAGTGCGCGATGGAGTCAATATTCACCTGCCCACCGGGTCAGTTGAGGTCTATCCTGGCTGTTCTGGCATTGAGGGCATCACTTACTTGCTGTCGCTGGCGGGTTTGTTTGTGGTGATGTTCCCTTTGAACTGGCTGCGTCGCGGATTGGCAGTTGTGCTAGCGGTGTTGATCGCTTTTGTAGTTAACGGGGTGCGGGTGTCTTTGATGGCGTATCTGGTCGCGTCGTCTCAGCCAGAGGCGTTTGAATACTGGCACGAAGGCACTGGGTCGCTCATCTTTTCCATGATTGCCGTGCTGATTTTTGGCGGCGTGTGCTGGCTGCTGCTGCGCTGGCAGGAGGTTGCAGAGCGCTGGACTGACCTGGCAGAGGTCAGTGATGATCCGGCGGAAGAGGAACTGTTTCTGGATGATCCGCTGGATGATCCGCTGGAATGGCAAGAGCCATAGTCCCTTTTGTGATAGCACGTTCATGACTGCAAATTTATCTGCAAACTCAACCGAAAATCCGGTTGTGAAATACGTCCGGCTGCCGCTAGTGGCGCTGACCCTGGGGGGCGTGGTGCTGGTGCTGGGGCGCTTGCTCCTTTTTCCCGCGACTGATGGGCAGACGAAGGCCGAATTTGACTTCCCGGAGCAGGTGCCCCTTCCTGGCTGGCAGGCCCAGTCGGCAACAGCGCTGCCAATTCCCGAAAAGGCCCAGGCGGAAATGGTGTCGGGCAAACGCTATAGCTATAGGCAGGGCGATCGCGCTCTTGCCGTCGAGATCCGATACTTGGTCAACACCGATCCCAGCGTCCGCAATTTACTGCTGAAGTACGGCAAGTCAACGCCGACGGTTGCCTTTCCCACCACGATTCAGCAAGACGATTCAGGCGGATTCTACAGCATCTACGCTGACGAAACCCACGCCCATCTCACCAGTTGCATCAACCCTCGTGGCTCTAGCACCGTCACCGAGGCGCAGTTTATGCAAAACCGCTACGCCCTCGACTTGCGCCCAGAGCGGGCCCTGCCCGTCCTGCTGGGTCGAGAGACGCTGCGAGATGGGCGCTGTCTGTGGACGGTGATGTCCGCCCCACTCCAAAACACCCCGGCGGATCAGGTCTATCCGCAGCTCAAAGCCGCCTGGACAGACTGGCAGGCGTGGTGGCAACCCCAGTTTCCGACTCCCTAAGTTTCCCGTTTCC
This sequence comes from Thermoleptolyngbya sp. M55_K2018_002, assembly GCF_015295965.1. NCBI lineage: Bacteria > Bacillati > Cyanobacteriota > Cyanophyceae > Oculatellales > Oculatellaceae > Thermoleptolyngbya > Thermoleptolyngbya sp. M55_K2018_002. The sequence continues at coordinate 1,072 of NZ_DVEA01000164.1, read as the reverse complement.
TGAAGCCTGCGAGACGCTTCTTGGCTCCCTTGTTCTCACCCCATTTCACTCGGTTATTGACATACTCGGAGGATATCCCATGACTCAAGCCCAACCCGAATCTCCTACTCCCTCTCCCGCAAGCAAGCCCTTTTCCCCAGTGCTGCTGCGTTGGGCCGGGTATGGACTGTTGGTTCTAACGACGCTTGACCTGTTCACGATTCTGTTCCCGCCCCGATTCACCAATCCCATCTGGGAGTTTGAAACAATGGGTGCAATCGTAGAGCGAGTTCCCGTTCCACTGCTAGCAGCAGCGCTAATCTTTTTCGGGGAAATGCAGTTTCGCAGTAAGTGGGAACGTCCTGTTTTGAAGTTCCTCTCTTGGGTATCGATGCTGTTTGGTATTTTCCTGCTGCTTCTGGTTCCGCTGGGCGTGACGAATACGCTACGGCTGAATAGCCAGAGCATGGATTTGATCAGTAACCAATTTAGCCAGCAGCTTGAGCAGGTGGCGGCTTTCGAGAAGCAAATCAATGATGCTAGCGCCGAGCAAATCAAGGGCTTTTTGGAGAGCCAGGGCGTAACGCTGGAGGGCGATGCGGCCAGAGCGCCGAAGGAGCAAATGCTGAGCCAGTTGTCTCAATTCAAGGAGCGGATGCAGGAGCAGGTTGAAATTGAAAAGGCAAGCCGCCGCAATCGCCTGATGGAAAGCTCTGCCAAGTGGAATCTGAGCGCACTAATTTCGGGCTTCTTGTTTATCTATATCTGGCACCTCACGCGCTGGGCCCGCAGCGCCAAGAAAAAGCGCAGCAAAGCTTCTAAGACGCAGCCCGCAGCATAGGTGCTGACGCTTTGTATTGAGCTAAATATTGAGCTAAATGTTTAGCTAAGTATTTGATGCAGCTTTGAATCCTGGATAAGACTAAGAAGCGCTCTTATCCAGGATTTTTTAGCGCAACAAATTGCCTACAAGCCGCGCCATACGGATTGTAAAGTCGTAGGTATTTCTGGAACCGCCACTAATAGGGCCGCCAATGCCTACAAAGGCTGAGGAGGCTGTGGTGGATTGGATAATGCGGGCAAAAACTTGACC
>NZ_DVEA01000061.1:0-4692 GCF_015295965.1 Thermoleptolyngbya sp. M55_K2018_002 | reverse complement strand
GACACGGCTTCGTTTGTGATTATGGGCGACCTGAACGCCGACCCCATCGATGGCGACGGAATGCCGGGGGCGATCGCCCAACTGCTCGACCATCCCCGCATCAATGCCAACCTCGCGCCCAGTAGCGCAGGCGGACAGGCAATCGCCGCCGCCAGCACCGCCACCGGCCCCACCCGCTTCCACACGGCCAGCTTCGGTCGTCAGAGCCTCCGCCTCGACTACGTGCTGCCCTCGACGGATCTCCGGGTCGTCGGCGCGGGTGTTTTCTGGCCCGCTCCGGGTGATCCCCTGTTCCGATTGGTGGGCGATGGCGATCCGATTATCAGTTCCGACCATCGCCTGGTCTGGGTGGATGTAGAAATTTAGCCGCTAGTCCGTCGGCGGGTGCGTGGAAAACACATAAATCCGCTGGGTTGCCAGATTTGTAAAGACCTCCGACGGACGCACTGGCTCGGCGCTGTCGTCCCGCTTCAGTCGAAAGATTTGGCGATCTAGTTGCACCTGCAAGTTAGTCATGGGGTCGCCACCCGCAGACACCAGAAACTCTAGCTGCTGCACAGTCGGCCAGGCGGCAACCTGGTCGAGAATTTGGGCGATCGCCCGTTTCGCGGGATGCTCTGGCTGCTGAAACCAGTCGGGGCTAGCGGTCTGCGATTGTCCAAAACCCAGATGCACGATCAGCGACGACTGGTTAAAGAGGGCGATCGCCACTGGCCGCGCCTCTTCCTGCACCAGCAGATCGTGGGCCTTGGCCAGATAGCGCAGTTTCTCCAGCCGATCGTAGCGCTCCGTTACCGAGGGGTCGTCTTCCCAGCGAATCGCCAGCGTCAGCAGGTAGGTTTGCAGCAGCAGATGGCCCAGTTTCTCTGCTTTCGTCGCCAGATAATCAGCATTAAACGGCGTCGCCTCGATCAGCAGCGGCACCCGGCTCACCATCTCCAGCCCGTAGCCCTTGAGGCCGGCAATCTTGCGCGGATTGTTGGTAATTAGGCAAAACTGGTGAACGCCAATGTCGTTGAGAATCTGTGCGCCCATGCCATAGTTGCGCTGGTCGGCCGGGAACCCCAGTCGCTGGTTTGCCTCCACCGTGTCCAGCCCCAAATCTTGCAGCGAGTAGGCCTTTAGCTTGTTAATCAGCCCAATGCCGCGCCCCTCCTGCCGCAGATAGACCACCACGCCCGCGCCTGCGTTCTCAATCATCTTCAGCGCCGCCTGGAGTTGCATCCGACAGTCGCACCGCAGAGAGCCGAGAGCATCTCCCGTCAGACATTCCGAATGCACGCGCACCAGCACCGAGCGGTCTTTGAACGTGTCTGGATCACCTTTGACAATTGCCACATGCTCGGAATTATCCAGCAGATTTCGATAGGCATAGATTTTGAAGTGCCCAAACTGCGTCGGCAGATCCGCCACCGCCTCGCGATGCACAAACCGCTCATGCTGGAGCCGATAGCTAATCAAGTCGGCAATGCTGATCAGCTTTAGCCCGTGCCGCCGGGAATATTCCACCAACTCTGGCAGCCGCGCCATTGACCCATCAGGGTTTTGGATTTCGCAGATCACGCCCGCCGGATACAGACCCGCCAGTTGCGCCAGGTCTACGCCCGCTTCCGTATGACCGGCCCGCTTCAGCACGCCGCCTTCCTTTGCCCGCAGAGGAAAAATGTGGCCGGGTCGGCGCAGGTCGCTTGGCTTGGTTAGCGGGTTCAGGGCAATTTGAATCGTGCGGGCGCGGTCTTCGGCGGAGATGCCTGTGGTTACGCCGAGGTGGGTTGCCCCGTCGATGCTGACGGTAAAGGCGGTCTGCTCGCTTTCGTCAGTGTAGCTGCTGACCATCAGCGGCAGGTCAAGCTGGTCGAGCCGTTCGCCGGTCATGGCCAGACAGATCAGCCCCCGCGCTTCCACGGCCATAAAGTTGATCATGTCTGGCGTAGCGAACTGGGCAGCGCAGACGAGATCGCCTTCGTTTTCGCGGTTTTCATCATCGACCACGACGATCATTCGACCTGCCTTGAGATCGGCCAGGGCAGACTCGATCGAGTCGAATTGGAATGCAGGAGCGGGTTGAGCGGGTGTAGCGGCAGGCGTAAGCGGTTCCACGAGAAAATTCCTGATTGAAGAGAAAAAAATAGAGTTTGGTAAACAGGGCCGTCTCAGCAGTGGAGTCGGGCTGAAATTAGGCTCAAATGTAAAGTTCTCTGAAGCGATCGGCTAAATCGATTGTATCTCTTTCGGCTAAACCATTGACAAGCGGGGCGCTATGATGGGGGCGGTTTGTGCTGCGGGCAGGTTTATTTGCAGCAGTTGGCAAAAAATGCTAGCGAGTATGAATCCGGTGCGGTCAAGGCAGGCTGGCTCTGCGGGGCGGCTCGATTTCCCAAAAATCTTTCGTTTTTCTGGATAGCGCAAAAGGGCAGGGTGTTTTATGGTTAACCTACTGATTTATGAATTTTAGGACTTACGCAGTTGGACAATTTTTCGCGGGCGCAGCCCGCGAAAAATTGTCCAAAATCCAGAAACCCTATCGCAAGTGCGTAAGTTCTGAATTTGTAAGCTAGTTGAACGATTTGAATTGAACGATTTGAATGATTCTCGTTTTTGGGTTGGGGCTGGGCATCACCCGATTAGGCGATGCAGGGTATCGAGGTTTATCTGAAGGTTTATCTTTTGAGATGCCTCTCAGATACCTCTCAGATGCATCCGTATAGGCACCCGTCATATACACCCGTCGATCAATGGCGGAATGCTGAACGATGGAATGCTAAACCTGATTTTTGCAGCCGTTGAGGCTGAACCTGTTGAAGTGAAAACTGCTGAGGCTAGCGTTGTATAAGGGCAATCATCATGGGTGATTCAGAACGTATTCCCGTCGGCATTGTGGGCGCGTCGGGCTATGGCGGCATTCAACTGGTCCGGCTATTGCTGGAGCATCCCAAGCTGGAATTGGCGTATCTGGGTGGCGAAAGCACGGCGGGCAAGACGTTTGCAGAACTCTATCCCCATCTGGGGCATCGGGTGAATCTGTCGGTGGAGTCGGTGGATGTGGAGGCGATTGGCGATCGCTGCCAGGTTGTCTTTCTTTCCCTACCAAATGGCCTCGCCTACAAGATGGCTCCGCGCCTGCTGGAAAGGGGCTGCAAGGTGCTGGACTTGTCTGCCGACTATCGGTTCAGTGATTTGCAGACCTATAAGACCTGGTATGGGGGCGATCGCGACGATTTTGCGGTTGCGCCCAGGGCGGTGTACGGGCTGCCAGAGCTATACCGCGATCGCATCGCCGAAGCCCAACTCGTCGGCTGTCCCGGCTGCTATCCGACTGCCAGCCTGCTGGGCCTTGCGCCGCTGCTCAAGCAAGGGCTGATCATTCCCGAAACGGCCATCATCGACGCAAAATCGGGCACCTCCGGCGGCGGTCGCCAGCCCCCCAAGGTGGACATGCTGCTGGCCGAAGCTGACAGTTCCTTCCGCGCCTACAACGTCGGCGGTCGCCATCGCCACACGCCCGAAATCGAGCAGGTCTGTAGTGACCTGGCTGGGCATGAGGTGCTGGTGCAGTTTACGCCGCATCTAGTGCCGATGGTGCGCGGTATTTTGGCGACGATTTACGCCACCATGCGCGATCCGGGGCTGGTGCGCGACGACTTGCACACCATCTATTCTGCGTTCTACCGCAATGCGCCGTGGGTGCGCGTGTTGCCCAGCGGCACCTATCCCCAAACCAAGTGGGCCTGCGGCACGAACCTCTGCTACATCGGCATCGAACTAGATTCGCGCACGGGCCGCGTGATCGTCATGTCTGCCATCGACAACTTGCTGAAAGGACAGGCGGGTCAGGCGCTCCAGTGCCTTAACCTGATGATGGGCTGGGAGGAAACGCTGGGGCTGCCGCAGTTGGCGTTTTATCCCTGACGTTTTAGCCCGTAGCTGCTGGAAGCTCTCCCTCAGGTTGTATAGCCTATCCCCATGCGCCAGGTTCTCGCAAATTGGATTTTAGGAGTTCATCCCTACAACACCTGCTTTGCCTTCAATTGGCACAATGTTCGCCACATTTGGCGATTTTTGGAGCGCACAGTGTCCCAAATTGAGGGGTCTAATTTGCGGTTGGCGGATGTGGGGGGTGGGCGATCGCCCTATTTTCCCTTTTTTGCGTCCAAAACATCGGAGTACCTTGTTGTTGACTTGGCAGATGCGCTGCCGCTGGGCGAAATGCGGCCGATCCAACAGCGAGTCGGGACGGCAGAGGATATTCCTTTGGGCGATAGTGAAGTTGATATCGTTTTGTGCAATCAAGTGCTTGAGCATGTTCTTGATCCAAGCCAAGCGATGCGTGAGATGGCTCGAATCCTCAAGCCGGGTGGCTACTTCATTGGCAGCGTTCCCCATGTCAGTCCAGTTCATTTAGAACCGCACGACTATCGCCGCTACACTGCGCTGGGTATCAAGCAACTGGTTCAGCAGCAAGGTTATTGCGACATCCACATTGAAGGGAATGGGGGAGTCTTCAGAGCGGCTGCGCTGATGATTGCGATGGATCTGCTGCTCAGCCAGCGTAAACCCGGCGTTTCCCAGCAGTTTAATGCAAATATGGCGTTGTTGCTGTCTCCAGTGATTGCCGTCCTTACAATGACTCATTTAAGATGACAGGGCTATTTCATTCTAAAAATAGCCTTCAATTGTTTGAGGCTAAACCCA